>NZ_BAAGDP010000009.1:0-118327 GCF_054660695.1 Turicimonas sp. TL08 | reverse complement strand
ATACAAGGTATTTCCTATCGCTATTGCAGATTAATTACACACTCGGATGGTTATTCCTACAGTTGGAAAAGCTGTCCAATTCCTCCTCGGGTTGAAACCCGAGGTATCCTTGGAGAAGTTAGATGAATACCTCTACTCAGTTGGATTTAAACGGCATAAGAAAAGCCAAGAACATAGCTCGGCTTTTCATTATTACCGCTTGTGTATGTTCCGTTTACTTGGCTACTCTTCCTTTTCAAGCGAAACCACTTCCGGTTACCGCCCTTCCGACAATCGAACTGAACTTTGTGCAGTTTGAAGAACCCGCTCCTCCGCCACCGGTACGTGTAGAACCTGTTAAACGTCTTCTAGCTGAAGAATCCGACATAAAAGTAGAAACTCCTCCTGAACAGAAAGAATCCGAAGTTGTTCCACTGAAACCTCCTGTCGTTAAAACGGCAGAGCTTCCTCCTCCGATAGCGCCGGTCAAAGAAGTAAAGGAAAAAGTAGTTCCCAAAGAGCCTCGAAAAAAAGAAGTCAAGCCTGTGGCAAAACCAGTACCGGTTAAAAACAGTAAACTTTCTGAGGCTAAGCCTTCTTCAAACGAATCTATAAAACCAGCCTCATTAGCGGGTAGCACCTCTGAACTACAGGCAAAAAACAAACTTGCTTCCCTTTTAGTTGCCTTGATAGAAAAAAAGAAGAAATACCCGAAAGCTGCGATTCGAAGCGCAACTGAAGGAACTTGTCATGCGAAATTCAGATTCGATAAAGAAGGCAGGATTATCTCCGCTACCCTTTCCGTTCCATCCGGAAAAGGAGTTCTTGACCGAGCTTCCAATCAATTAGCCCAGCAGCTGATCGGCACAAACTTCAACATTCCAAATTCAGGGATTGAAATCCAAGTCCCTATCAAATTTGAGCTGGTGAACGGATAGGATCACTATTTTCTCCACAAAAAAGCGCCCGAGAACAGGCGCAATTGAAATGAGAAACAATAGCTTGTTTAGGGCACCTTGAAATTGTAGTAATGACACTCAGCGCAATAATTAACGCTTGGTTTGTGTCCCTTGTGGCATGTTGAACATGGCAGATTACCGTCATGCTGGCTATGCGGATTCATTTCTTCCGGATTCGCCGGGGTGGTCTTCTTAGCTACTTGATCATAGAACCCGTGGCATTGAACACATGGTTCATGTCTTTGATCATCTTCTTTGAGCTGGGCCGAAATTTGCGGTCCGTGGCATACTTGGCACTGAACTCCGCGCGCAACGTGACGATCTCCTAGGAACTGCGGCTTGTCCTGGGCGATAGCGCTAAATGAAAGAAGAGCGCCAAAAAATAAAACAACAAGCTTGGTTTTCAATTTAGTTCTCCTTTACACAATCGGCCGGAAACTAGGTTCACGGCCGACTGTACTATTACTCAGAGAAAGTGATTATCCGCGGTTAGGCTGTTTTGCAACTTCCTTACCGGCAACCTGACCGAATACTAAGCATTCTGTCAAGTTTCCGCCGCCCTGATAAACGAACTTCAGAGCAGAAGCGATTTCACCGACAGCGTAGAGGCCAGGAATCGGCTGGAGGTTCCAATCGAGAACTTCACGCTTGGCGTTAGCAGCCAAACCGCCCTTAGTATTCGGGCCGCCGGCTACGAGAGGAACAGCATAGAATGGGCCGTCGGAAACAGGCTGCAATGTGCTCTTGAGGCGTCCGAATTCTTTATCTTCGCCTGCTGCGCAAGCAGCGTTGTAGTTCTTAACGGTTTCTGCAAGAGCTGCAGGATCCATCTTGTTGCCGTTTTCCTTGATAGCTTTGATCTTCTTGCCGAGTTCTTCGATAGTGTCAGCCTTCAGGATCCAGCCTTTCTTAACAGCGTCGCTGTTGTCGGCTGCACCGTAATCAACAAAGCCATAACCCGGAGTGGAGATGCCGAGACCTACGAGAGGTTTGCTCTTACGGAGAGTTTCGTCAAAGATGAACCAAGACGGGCTGTTTGGATAGTCGAGTTTGTCGATATCAAACTTAACGGCTTCTTTATAGAAGAAGTAGCGGCTTGGATCCTTAGTGACTTTGTGTTCAGCAGCGTAACGTTTACCGTAGTTATTAACAACGATAGCGTGGCCGGAACCAACAGCAGGAGTGATCATGCCCAAACGCATGCCGTTATGGCGTACAGGAGCAGGCATAATGATACGGGAAGCAGCCTTACCGGCTTTCATGATGCCGGCGCCAGCCTTCTGACCCATAGCGATACCGTCGCCTTCATTAAATGTTGTGCCGTAGAATGCCCAGCCTTCAACACCCGGACCTTCCAAGAATGCTTGACGCATCGGGAGGCTGTATTCGTAACCGCCGGAGCAGAGAACAACGCCCTTGCGTGCTTTGTAAGCAACTTTCTTGCCGTTCTGTTCTGCGATAACGCCGATAACTTCACCCTTATCGTTCTGAACAAGGTCGCGGCCGCGAGTTTCGTAATCAACTTTGATCTTGTCGGCACGGCTCTTGATACCGTTGTCTAAGCAAAGCCAGAAAGCTTCACCGGAAATTGCTTTTTCCTTAGGACCGTTGTAGCAAGGAGTATTGAAACCTGCCGGAATACGATCAGGATAAGAAGAACGATAAACCTGATAGCCGCAGTCCTTAGCGCCCGGGAATGTTGGGAAAGCTGCGCCCTTGAAGCCCGGAGTAGCAAATGCTTGGAACTTCGGATCCTGCTTCTTCATCCAGTCAAGAAGGCCCGGAGTGTATTCGGCCCAAGCTTCGGCCAAGCCGTCGGAAACCTGAGGCTGTTCGCCTTCGAGTTTTCCAGGAATGTTTTCGCCGGAGAACATGGCCTTAGCATATTCTTTCAATGCTGCCTTATTGCCTGATTTATCCGGGCAGTGGAAGATACCGCCAGACATACGGGTATTGGAGCGAAGTGTTGCGGCTGGCTGTCTTTCGATAACGATAACATCAGCACCGTTGTCGGCAGCAGTGATAGCTGTAGCAGCGCCTGCACCACCCAAACCTACAACGATAACGTCAGCTTCCTTATCCCATTTTTGCTGCTGAGCAGAAGCGGTTGCAGCGGTAAATGTACCGACTGTGGCAACAACGCCTACGCCAGATGTTTTAAGGAAACCACGTCTTGAGATATTGGTCATTTATTTCTCCTTGTTTTGTTTTTTGAGATAGCTCACTGAGCTACGTATTTGAATTTACACGGTTACAAAGGGGGCGTAAAGGGAGAAAGTGCGGTTGATTTGACCAAAAGAGAAGAGTAAAATTTTTAAGTTGGGCTTAAGAAATTGCCCGTAGCCTCAAACAATTTTTCTCAGAAATGCAATTGCAATTTCTCCCTTCTCTTTCTCCTCTCCATTTACTTTTGAAACAATTAGTTACTTTTGTTGCATTCCAAATTGATGGTTTCCTATTTCTTATAACAAAGTCTTTTCATAGAAAACCATGTTGTACTCAATTGCGGGAAGATCCTCCCCTGTAGAAAAAAAAGATTTTTATCATGATCTTTAACTTGGAGAACCTCTGATGAATCTGAACGAAACGACTAAAGAAACTCTCGTTGAGAACTTGACTCTCGTCCTCCTGTATCTCACTAGCAGGTGCGAAGAGCTTCCGGTAACTCATGAAAAAATTTACTCGGCTTGGAAAAGTTATGACTGGAATGCTATGGATAAGCTAATTGAAGACGGCTGTGTGTTTCCTCCAAAATGTAGAAGAACACATACGAGATACTTGACCGAAGAAGGCGTAAAAAAAGCAAGAGAACTCCTGGAAGCACTACATCTGACAACAAAATAGCGTTCATAGCAGTTAAGCTCTTCTCCTGCTAAAAAAGCTCTCGTTTTGCTATGAGAACTTTTACTTAAAGAAAGACTCAATCAATTGATTCTTATGCTCCTATGCAAATGAGTCTTTGAATTAGAATGATTTCTGATCTTGGTTGTCCTAAGGTGTTTCATGCTAACAAATCAATGGAAATCCAAACATTTAGGAATGTGGGAACTCTTATTCAAAGTTTTTGAGGAAGGTTCCGTAAGTCGCGTTGCTGATGAAAATGGAATCGATCGAGGACAACTTTCTCGCATGATAAAGGCCTTGGAGAGCGAAGTCGGTTGCGAGCTGGTTGAAAGAATTGGCCGAACCGCAAAACCTACTCTTGCCGGTACCCAAGCAAGAAAGGAAATTTTACCGTTACTGGAATCTCTGGATAAAACCATCGTTGACTTAACAGCCTCCCAGCAGCTGTCCATCGGCAACATTAGATTCGGAGCCATGCCAGGCTTTCTTCAAACTCAAATCGTTCCGTTGATTGCCGAATTCCAAAAGCTTCATCCAAAAGTGACTTTTGATGTCATTGGTGACGATGATCCGAAAGCCATAATGTGCGGCCAAAGCGATGTCATGCTCTATTACGGACCAAACAATAATCCGCACCTCGTCGAACACTGGGTGACACGCTCTCTTTTCATTCCTTGTGCAGCGCCAAGTTACTTGGAACGCTATGGTTCTCCAACCTCGCCTACTCAACTCGTGGATCACGCCGGAGTGGTTTATAACGGCAAAGTCCGACCTCTCTCTCCCGTCTTGGTAAAAGGATCCCTCCAAGAAACGATCCATTGGAAATCCGAAATTCGGTTCAACAATATTTTGTTAGCCAAAACGGCTGCGCTTGAAGGCTGCGGAATAGTGCTGGATATGCCTCTGCATCACTGCTACCAAGAAATCCTCGCCGGGAAATTGGTCCCAATTCTCAACGGCTGGCATATTCCCAATCTTGATAATTACATTGGCACCACCTTAGAAGCTCATAAACTTAAAAGAGTTCAAACCTTTATCGATTGGTATGTGATGAGAAGAAGAGAAATAGAGGGAGAGCAGAAGAGGCTCGTCCAAGAAAAATTTCCTTTCATTGTTTACTAGAAAGCCTGAGCTCTTCAGGTAACAGCTCAGGCTTTCAAAAGGAAATAATTTAGAAAACGAACATACAGAAAGTTGTAACCACTAAGGCTGCGATAACGGGAATTGCTGTTCGTTTAGCAATTTCCATTGGATTAACGCCAGCCAATCCTGCAAGAATAATTACGCCGCCTGCCACTGGAGACATTGTACGGCCGAGACCTGCTGCAATTTGGGCAACCGCACCCAACTGCACAATGGTTAAGCCGAAATCTGCAGCATGAGGAGTAATTGCTTCGTTGAAAGCCAGAGCGGCGGCATTTCCGGAACCGGAAATTGCGGCCATGACAAATGGGCCAGCCGCAGCAGCGAACATAGCAACTGACTGAGAACCCTTCATGGAGTCAACCAGCGCTCCGGTAAGACCAATTGATTTCATACCGGCAGCGAATAATGCAGCTGCAGCAATAAGGATGACAACGTCACAGAATCCGTCACCGGCGCCTCGGCAGAAACGTTTGGAACAGTCGCCTATTTTTTGTTTGTTGATAATGGCAACAATCAAACCGATCGCTGTACCAATAAGCATGCAAACCGGAACAGAAAATGCTTTTGTGGGTAAGACTCCTACTTGCTTTGAAGCCAAAACAAGAAGAATAAGAGGAACGACAGGAACGACGGCGTAGATAGGATTTACCTTGAAATCCTTTTCGGTCTCTTCTGCCAACCCTCCTTCCAAAGCGTCTCCGGCGGTAGATAATTGAGTTGAGCCCACGCCTTCCTTCAAGAACATGCAAATGAGAGCGAGCACGGCAGCGACGACTAGCGCACCAATTGCGCAAGGCAAAAACTCTTGCATGATGACGATCATCGCATCAGGAGCACCAATCTCCTTTGCTTTGAATGCTATGTCGGCAATCTGAGGATTAAACATCAAGCCCGGGCTAACGACCGAACCCCAGGTTCCTGCGAACACTGCAGATGCTGCCATTACAGGTCTAACTTTTAAGGCGATCAGAGCCGGCACCAGCAGTACACCGACAGCCGCAGCAATTCCGGCAGCAGAAGGAAGGACGATATTCAGCACCCACGTAATTAATACTGCACCTGGAATAACAATCGCCGGTACGTATTTCAAAGGCTTAACCAGAGAGTTGACCAAGTGATCTGAGCACTTTGTGAATGTCATGACATATCCGAAGCCCATTACTGTTACGATGGTCGGCACTAAGCCGCCATTTACCAGCTGCTTGATGAAAGCGTCAACAGCAGCGCTTAAAGTAACATTTGATCCGCAAACGTATTGTCCTATCAAAGCCATCACAATGCCTGATAAGCACAAAACGAGACGAGCTTCATAATTCTTATATATGAGCCAAAAAGTAACGATAACTATTGCTAATCCAATCCAGATCATATGTGTCTCCTGAGATTTATTAGGTTTATAACTTTGCAAACGCTGTATCTAAATTGATTGCAGCTTCTGAGAGGTCTTGCTTTTTCTTATTTAGCCAAAGCTCATCCTGCTCGAGTTGTTTGGCAATTGAAATTAAGTTTTTAGAAGTACTTAAAGGTGAAGGAGCTCCGGTTCCGATGCGGGACCTCACAACATTTTCAGGCGCGAGATAACCTCTGAATTCCTGCTCGGAAAGTGGCAGCCTCAGGGCTTTCCCCTCCAATTTCTCTGTTATTTCTTCATAACTTTTTTGAACCGTTTCGAAAGGAATATTGTTGGGAAGCCAACCGTTTTTGCGCCCTTTTGACACCACATCGCTAGCGAAGTTATGTCCAACCCTGAAAGGCACCTTGTAGTGCATTTGAAGGGCCTCAGCCAATGCCATTGTGCATGTCCAGTCATTTTCCAGTTCTTCTAAGGCACGTTCTTTATTGACGCGCAGCATAGAAAAAGCCTGCGTAGTGAGAGCCAGCATGGATACAGTCAAAGAAAACACCTTGGCATTGTCTTCAAGCACACTTTCCTTGTTGTCATACATCCCGAGATTAAGGTTGTGCGCTCTAAAAAAAGCTGTGGTGGTGGCGCCAATTACGTCCGAGGCTCGGGCCCGAGTCTTGTTCAATATTCCGGGATTTCTTTTTTGAGGCATTGCCGATGATCCGTAAGCATCCGAATCGTCCAACATAATCCAGGGCCTGGTCTGAGAATACTGCTGAGCCAAATCTTGTATTAGTACCGTTATTCTTACGGCGATATTGGATGCAATTGAAGCCGCCTCCAATGGAATGTCGAAAAGGCTTACTTGAGAGCTATCCAATCCATTGATAATAGGTGCATCAAATCCAAGTAACTCGGCCAATCTTTCTCTTGAAAGAGGCCACGCTGAACAAGCCAGGACGCCGCTTCCCAGCGCGCACTGATTTACACGCACCCAGGCCTCTTTAAGTCTAGCTGCATCTCTTTCGAACGATTCCAAAAATGCCCAGAGATAGAATCCTAGAGTTATGGGCATTGCCTGGACACCATTGGTATAAGCCGGCATCCATGTTTCTACATTGCACTCTGCTATCGCCAACAGCTGCTTTCTTAATTTGTTCAGTTCGTCAAAAGTATCGATAACTGCTCTTCTTAAACGAGCTTGGTTGAGTGTGGCGAAAATATCCTGGCGACTTCTTCCGGTATGAATGAGAGTTGCTTCTTGTCCGCAATGTTTGATTAGAAGTTTTTCGAGAGGCATGATATCGAAAATTGGAGATGCCCCCGGCGCATTTAACTCTTTCTCAGCTTCTCGCTGTGCCTCTGCAATCTTCTTCGTTTGCTCTCTAGAAAGAATTTTCTGTTCGCTTAACATCACTAGAGAGGCTCGGTTTATTCTGTTTTGCCAATACTGCCAAGTCTCAGTAGCTGCCTCTTCACTGGTTGGGCTTAGCGTATCCGGTCCCCAAGGAATTCGAGAATTTGTCATAAGGTACCTCAAATTTGTTTCCTTCAGTCTAATTTGAGGGCTCGAAGATCGAAATGAATTTTTAAACAATAAAACGTTCAATATTTCTTCAAATAATTCTTGGAATCGACTTAGTTATTCTGCTTTTCTTTTTATATTCATAGAAAAACATGGCATACAAAGTTAATCAAAAATATTAAGTGAGGGATTTATTATTCTTACTATGTGTATTTTCTCATCATATAAGGGAATATACTTATTGAAGCTCAACCTTTACTTGTCATTATTTGTCGCAGGGGGCGAGAAAAATATAGAAAAAGGACCTCCTATGCGATTCAAGAAAAATAACAACAACTCATATAACGTGTACTCGAGTGCAAAGTCTGGCTCGCCTCTTCTATGCAAAATTTCTTTTTGTCCGTTAAAAGAAAATCCTGAAGAACAATACCAATTCGATTGGAAAATCGAGGATGAAAAAATTCGACAACAGATTTTTCGAGAGTGGAAATCCAAACAAAAGAAAATTCCGTTTCTCACTATTCTCTGCGAAGGTAAAACGGAGCTGATTTATCTGTCGGAAATTATCAAAATCCTCGGTCTTACCAATAATGTTGCCATCTCCTCTTACAACGGCGGCGATCCAAAAGTTCAATTTATTCCAGCTACGAATAATTTCCTTTGGCAAAAGCAATTCAAGCCTGACTTCAACCAGGAACTCTGGTTTGTCTTCGACAAAGACGGACATCCCGGATATAAAAGCCTGACCGAAATGCCCAAAATTAATTCCAATGGAATCTTTCTAGCTTGGTCTAATCCGTGCATTGAGTATTGGTTCTTACTTCACTGCGAAAAATTCAAGGACGAAGATCTGCCTAGGACACAAAAAGAAGAAATTGAAAGGAAGTCGTGGGTTGAAGCCGGAAATGGTGATCACGTTGAGAATGTCCTTACGCAAGTCACATACCAGTTTCACGTCTCTCCGGAAGACTGCTTTGCCAAACTCAGGTCTCTCTCTACAGGCTATAGCAAAACTGCTCCGGATCTTTTTTTTCGTTTTTCTACTCATCTTCCATTCGCACTGAACAACTGCAAAAACAGAACCAATCCGGCTCAACATGGAAGCGCAATCCCGCTTCTAATTGAACGCTTGATTAAATATTCACCTTATTCTCGTACTGCTGCTTTGGCATTGCTGGCAAAGGCCAAACCTGTAGCGAAGAAAAACAAAACTCCTCCTAAATGGTCAACACAGGAATTCAATCGTTTCAAGAGCCTGGTAGGATCCGTGCAAAGTTCTAAAACAATTAGCGATGACAATTCAGAATTTATGGTTTGTTTCCTAAAAAAACTTCTTACGAACATCTCTCAGAAAACCAAACCGGAAATTGTCAAAAACTACTTTCCTAATTGATTACTTCTATACGCTAATTTGCGTATTAACGATTTGGTGCCGAGCGTGTAGAATGAGCCAACCGTTAACTACTTCTTTCAAACTAAGGAGAACTCATGACTAAGTCTTTAAAAGGGACAAAAACTGAAAAGAATCTTTGGACAGCATTTGCCGGCGAATCCCAAGCCCGCAACAAATACGACTACTTTGCAGGAGTAGCTAAGAAGGAAGGATTCCAACAAATCGCTGCCATTTTTGAAGAAACCGCTTCCAACGAAAAAGCCCACGCTAAGATTTGGTTTAAAGAATTGCAAGGTATCGGCAACACAGCTGAAAACCTGAAAGCAGCTGCAGGCGGAGAACACTACGAATGGACCGACATGTATGACACATTCGCCAAAGAAGCTGAAGAGGAAGGATTCCCTGAATTAGCAGCTAAGTTCCGCGGCGTTGGCGCCATCGAAAAACACCACGAAGAACGTTTCTTGAAGCTTCTCGACAACATCGAAATGCAGAAAGTATTCGAAAGAAGCGAAATCGTTATGTGGCAATGCAGAGAATGCGGCAACTTGGTAATGGGCCCAAGAGCTCCAGAAGTTTGCCCGGTTTGCAGCCACCCGCAAGCCTACTTCCAGTTGCAGGAAAAGAACTTCTAATTCAACGGTTCTGAATTAGGAATAATGGCCGACGAGTCGAATGACCGCCGGCCTTTTGTTTGGTTAATTAATAGAAAAACTCATTAGCCTTTCTCACTCCGACCAACGGAGAAAGTTTTGTCAAAAGCATTTCCTGCACTTTTTGCGGAAGTGCCCTTCCTTGACTAGGACAGTTCTGCACACAGCGCATGCAATCAATACATTTCAGAGCATCAGTCTGAGTCGGATCCTCTTTTGAAATAGCGCCGACGGGACAGTTGGTCGCACAAGTCCCACATTTAAAACAAGAGACCGGATCAGCTATCGGTGCCACCGGCATTCCGGTAAATTCTCGATATGGCTGAGAGCCGGGTACTTTTGGCTCTGAGTAATCCATCTCATCGTATTTATATTTTGCGCGGTTAGCAAACGCCTCTGCTTCCTGGAAGTCTTGTTTATCCGGTCTGTCAGCGGCAACCTCCGGATGGAAAACATGTCGGGCCACAAACGCGGCACTGGCGAACACCTCAAAACCTTCGCCAACAAGAATGGTATTCAGTTCTAATAAAGCATCGTCATAAGCTCGATTTCCATACACAACCATAGTGATCGCGAGTGATAGATCTCCGCGCATGCGCTGCAATTTTTCTGCCAAAGGAACCGGAAGCCGTCCACCATAAACCGGCGCAGCAAAAATAACAATGTCTTCTCTCTGAAAGTCGAGAGGACCATCAGAACGTGTTAGATCGACGTAAATAGGATTCGGACCGAAGGTCTCAGCAACCTTGGCGGCATACTCTTGAGTGCTTCCGCACGGGCTGTAGTAAAGGCAGTAGAGCATATTTGTTTTTTTGATTTAGGTTGAGGATATTGATATTTTCTCAGAAATTCCTTGTATTGAAGAATGCAAATGCTGATTTTCCTTATCGGGATTGCGAGAGCTATACGCCGCTTTTATCCGTTCTCTGGAGCGAGTGCCGGTACTACGAGAACTCGTTGCTGGTCCATCTCGTTTTCCTCTCGACTACAATTAGTCAACTCTCTAAACATCTAAGGTGCAGCTTTGTTAATCGGACTAACTGGCGGAATCGGCTCCGGCAAAACAACGGTCTCCGATCTTTTTGCCGAGCTTGGCATAAAAATTATTGACACCGATGTTATTTCTCAGAATTTAACAGCTGCGGGCGGAAGTGCAATTTCTTTGATCTTAGAAAACTTCGGCCCGAAATCTATTGCTCTTGACGGAAGCATGGATAGAAAGTTTATGAGAGAAAAGGTCTTTAACTCTTCCGATGAAAGAAAGAAACTCGAAAGCATTCTGCATCCTCTTATCCGTGAAGAGGTTAAACGTCAAATTCAAAATTTAGACGGCCCCTACTCCATTCTCGCTGTCCCTTTGATGAATAAAGATTCAAGTTGGATTCGGCTTTGCGACAGAATTCTTTTGGTGGACTGTCCGGAAGAAGAACAAATTCGCAGAGTAAAGCATAGGAGCGGACTTGAGCCTGCAGAAATAAAAAAAATTATCGATAGTCAGTCTTCGGTTCGGGACAAACTATCTTTCGCAGACGATGTGCTTTTCAATTACAGTGAAAGAGACTACCTCAAAAAAGAGATTCTGCACTTACACCAAATTTATTTAAAGCTATCGGGACTCTGCCCAAAATCGGCCTAAATAAGACTATCCGTACTTCTATTTGGCTTTTGTTATTTAGAATGCAAACTTTTAAAAATTCCCTTTATTTGTATGCTCGGCGACTTGATTTTTAATATTTAGTCTTGGCGGTATGCTAAATTATTAAGTGGTGAATAGGGTCACAGAACACATGAGTAATGATCTTTTGAGATATGAGTTTCCGTCTACAGAAAAGACTCGTACTTTTCTGAGACTTTCTTATCTCTTTAAACAATTGGAATGGTTTGCCGAACAGGAGTTTCCGCAAGATCATCAAGCTGCAATACGAAAATATTTTGAAATCCAAGAAGTAACAAACCGCGGAGATCAAAAAAATGATATTTTGCAGGAACTAGAAAGGTTTAGAGTCTATCTGTCTCCTCTTGCCTCCAGTCCAAATGTCGATCAGTCTTCTCTTAAGAACACTCTCAATGAGATTCAAGCTTGCCGCACCGCTCTTACTAGTGTTGGAATCCGAATCTCTCATTTGGCGACCTTAAACGAATTTCTTAAGCTTCTCGCTCAGCGCTCTTCCATTCCCGCCGGCACCTGTGAGTTTGATCTCCCTATCTACCACCATTGGCTTAATTTACCGGCAGAAAGAAGAAAAGCAGACCTTCAGGGTTGGATAGCTCCCTTAAAACCTTATCACCAAGGTATCGACCTGATTCTTAAGCTTCTTAGAGGAAGTGCTGAAGTCACCGAAGCCATTGCTGCAAAAGGCGGATATCAGAAAGATCTTCAGGGTAAAACCTTCACACTTTTACAGATTTACGTAGACCCAAAATACGAGGTTGTTCCGAAAGTCTCTGCCAACCGGTATATGCTTTCTGTACGCTTTATACCGGTATCTTTTGATAAACCCGCCGTCACGGGCGCAATTTCTCAAGATATTCCTTTTAAATTGGGAATCTGCAACATTTAAAGAAAAATGGCTATCCAAGTTAAATGTCCGCAATGCGGAAAGATGACTGAGTATTCAGATAAAAACCCATGGCGCCCGTTTTGCTGTGAGAGATGCAAAATTATTGATTTAGGCGCATGGGCTAATGAGGATTACGTAATTCACGGACGTCCCATTGAAGGCGACGACGATCTGGATATCTCAAAAGATTCTTTGGCAAAAGGAAAAATCCATACCAAAAAATCTATCGAGCATTAATCAAAGAAGGCAGTAACGGCACTGTTGCCGGCAGAATAGGATCAGGAAGATTACTCTCAGAAAAGAACCCGTACTCCTGTCCCTCTTTACAAGTGATACTGCCTTCCCAGTCAGTACATCTGAAAAAATGAAGGCACACATCTGCGTGAGGATAGGAAAATTCTTCGCAATCCACCTCTTTAAAATCTTTGGGAATGATGCCTAACTCTTCTTCGAGTTCCCGGGAGAGGGCCTGCACCAAACTCTCTCCTTTTTCAACTTTGCCACCGGGAAGTTCCCAATAACCGGCATAGACCTTTGGTTCCGGACGGCTGGAAAGAAGAATTTCTCCTTCCTTGTTGATCAGTGCCGCGACTACAACTTCCGTAAACTTCTTATTTGTCATCCTTGAGCTTATTTCTGCCGGTCCAATCTCTTGCGAACTGATAAGCGACTCGTCCGGAACGAGAACCTCTTTGCAAGGCAAACTGCAAAGCTTCTACCTTCCATTCTTCATTGATTGGCCCGTTAAAGTGTCTTGTCCAACCTTCTGCAATCCTCAGGTATTCCTCCTGACTGAAAGGATAGAAACTGAGCCAAAGTCCAAACCTTTCGGATAAGGACATTTGCTCTTCCACCGTTTCCGCAGGATGAATTAATCCGGTTTCATCCATGCCGCAGTCCAAATTGTCCTGCATCTTCTCAGGCATTAAATGACGTCTGTTGGAAGTTGCATAAATAATCATGTTCTCGCTCGAGGCTGAGATAGAACCGTCAAGAATCGCTTTTAAAGCCTTATAAGCCGCCTCCCCGGGCTCAAAGGACAAGTCATCACAGAAGATAATGAACTTCTCCGGACGAGTCCGAACCAAAGCTGTTATTTCTCCGAGATACTTCAGATCAGACTTATCGACTTCGATGAGACGCAAGCCCTCAGGATAGAACTTAGACAAACACGAACGAATCAATGAAGATTTTCCGGTTCCTCTTGCACCCGTCAGCAATACATTGTTTGCCGGAAGTCCCTTCACGAACTGTTCGGTATTCAATAAAAGAATCTCCTTCTGTCTTTCGACGTTCTGAATGTTTTTTGGATCGACGAATGCAACTTCTGCGATAGGTTCCAGAGTTCCTAGCTCCACGCCGAAATAACTTTTCTGTCTCCAACGGAAGGCAGGTTTAGACCAGTCAATCTCATCAGGAGAAGGAGGCAGAAGAGGTTCGATCTTTTCGATGAAATGACCAAACCTTTCATAAAACTCTTTTCTTTGGCTCATAGACAATTAGCTGCGGTAATCGGCATTAATGGAAACGTAATCGTGAGAAAGATCAGTTGTCCATACGGTTTCGCTGGCTTCCCCTCTTCCGAGGTTGACGGTGACGAAGATTTCCGGCTTATTCATAACGGCTTGGCCATCTTCTTCTCGATAAGAGGCATAACGGCCTCCATTCTTGGCAACAAGAACGTCATCAAGCCATAAAGAAATTTTATTGGCATCCAAGTCATCGATACGAGAGTTTCCGACGGCAGCCAAAATTCTTCCGAGGTTAGGATCGGAAGCAAAGAAGGCTGTTTTGACTAAAGGAGAATGAGCAATAGCGTAAGCCACTTTAAGAGCTTCTGCTTCGTTCTTTGCACCGTCTACAGTAATTGTAATGAATTTTGTAGCACCCTCTCCGTCTCTAATCATGGACTGAGACAATTTCTGAGCCACTTCAATTAAAGAATCAAGAAGATCGTTGTATCTAGGATCTTCATCGCTTTCAATCGGAGGGCAATCCGCGCGACCGGTCGCGATAAGAATAAAAGAGTCATTCGTTGAAGTATCGCCGTCAACTGTGATGCGGTTGAATGAAGCATCTGCAACGGCACGAACTGTATCCTGAACGAGCTCAGCAGACATTCCGATATCTGTAGCAATAAAGCCGAGCATTGTTGCCATATTCGGTTCAATCATTCCTGAACCTTTGCTGATGCCAGTAACGGTAATATCAACTCCATCCAGCTCAACTCTCTTGGAAGCTGCCTTTGGCACTGTATCGGTTGTCATGATTGCTCTGGCAGCATCAATCCAATTGTTTCTGCCCATATTCTGGGCCGCTTTGGGGATGCCGGCCAAAAGTTTTGTCATGGGCAGCGGTTCCATGATCACGCCTGTTGAGAAAGGAAGAACCTTAATAGGAAGCGTGTTAAAGATATCAGCCACGGCCTGGCAGGTTTCTTCTGCATCGTGCAAACCGGTCAACCCGGTACCGGCATTAGCGCATCCTGTGTTAACTACAATTGCTCGGATGTCATTAGTCTCAAGCAAGTGCTCTCTGCAAATCTGTACCGGAGCTGCTGCAAATCGGTTCTTTGTAAAGACCCCAGCCACCTTTGATCCGGGAGCCAGTTCCATCAACATTAAATCTTTTCTGCCGACTTTCTTGATGCCAGCTTCAGCGGTTCCTAGAACCACCCCGGAGACCGGGAGAATGTCTTCAGCGACGGGAGCCTTAAGATTGACTGCCATGTTTTTTCCTTTTTAAAGTGATCTTTTTATTGTATAAAAAGAAAACCGACCATAAGGCCGGCTTCTTAAAGAAAAACCATTATTTCAGTTTTCCGTGGCAGTCTTTGAACTTCTTGCCGCTTCCGCACGGACAAGGATCATTTCTGCCTACATGAGCAAATTTCTCTGCTTCATCAGCTTCTTGTTCGAACATCGGTCCTTTCAGCTGACCTTCGGACTCATCAACATGAGCTTCCTGAGCCTGCATAGCCTGCTGCTGGGCCTGTTCTTCAGGAGTCGGCTGGCGGATCTGAACGTTCATCAGAACTCTTGTGACGTCCTCACCGACAGTCTGGAGAAGCGCACTGAACAATTCGAAAGCTTCGCGCTTGTATTCCTGCTTAGGCTGCTTCTGAGCGTAGCCGCGCAAATGAATGCCTTGACGAAGCATATCGAGCTGGCTGAGATGTTCTCTCCAATGCTGATCCAAGAACTGAAGAAGAACGTTTCTTTCGAATTCTTGCCAAGCCTCTTTGCCAACCAAAGCAACTTTACCGTCATAGACCTCATTGGAAGCCTTAATAACCATATCCAAAAGTTCTTGATCGTCGGAACTTTCAGATTTTTCAAGAGTAGCTTTCAGCGGAAGATCAAGGTTCCATTCTTCTTTAAGCACTTTTTCAAGACCGTCGAGATCCCATTGCTCTTCAACTGTGTCTTCCGGGACATAGCTGCGGAACAAAGAGGTGAAGAAGCCGTCCCTGAGTTCTTTAACCGGGCCGGATACATCTTTGTTTTCAAGAATTTCATTTCTCAAAACATAGATTTCGCGGCGCTGATCATTGGCAACGTCATCGTATTCAAGAAGCTGCTTACGAATATCGAAGTTTCTGGATTCAACCTTACGCTGGGCGCTTTCGATAGAACGAGAAACAATACCGGCTTCAATAGCTTCGCCTTCAGGGAGACGAAGCTTGTTCATCAAAGCCTGCATCTTTTCACCGGCGAAGATTCTCAAGAGAGGATCTTCCATAGAAAGATAGAATCTGGAGCTTCCCGGGTCGCCTTGACGGCCGGAACGGCCTCTGAGCTGGTTATCAATACGTCTTGATTCGTGACGCTCGGAACCAATAATTCTCAAACCGCCGAGAGCAACTACTTTCTCATGATCCAATTGCCATTGATTCTTGATGGCATCAATCTGAGCTTTCTTTTCGTCAGCAGTGAGATTCGGGTTGTTTTCTACTTCGGAAACAGCTTTGCTGATACCGCCGCCAAGCACGATATCGGTACCGCGGCCAGCCATATTAGTAGCAATAGTGACCATGCCGGGACGACCGGCTTCCAACACGATCTGAGCTTCTTTTTCATGCTGCTTAGCATTCAGAACATTGTGCGGAATGCCCTCTTTGTCAAGCATGTGGCTGATGAGCTCGGAATTCTCAATGGATGTAGTACCTACAAGAACCGGCTGTCCGCGTTTGTAGCAGTCTTTGACGTCATCGAGAATAGCTTTATATTTCTCAGCTGCAGTTCTGTAAACCTTATCCTGTTGGTCATCACGAATCATCTGGCGGTGAGTCGGAATAACAACAGTTTCCAAGCCGTAAATTTCCTGGAATTCGTATGCTTCCGTATCAGCAGTACCGGTCATGCCGGAGAGCTTTTCGTACATACGGAAGTAGTTCTGGAAAGTAATGGAGGCAAAAGTTTGGTTTTCCTGCTGGATCTTCACGCCTTCCTTAGCTTCAACCGCCTGGTGAAGACCGTCGGACCATCTTCTGCCCTGCATCAAACGGCCGGTAAATTCGTCAACAATAATGACTTCACCGTTCTGAACAACGTAGTGCTGATCCTTGATAAAGATTGTATGAGCTCTCAATGCTGCATTGAGATAGTGGAGAAGCATGATGTTCTGAGGAGAATACAAGCTTTGTCCTTCAGGAAGAAGGCCCATTCTGCTCATAATTGCTTCAACTTTTTCGTGACCGGCTTCAGACAACTGAACGGTATGAGCCTTCTCATCCACCCAATAATCGCCCTCACCTTTTTCTTCTTTCTGTCGAGTCAGCTGATCCGGAATCTTATCGATCTGGACATAAACGTCTGTCTTGCCTTCGGCAGGACCGGAAATAATCAAGGGTGTTCTTGCCTCGTCGATCAAGATGGAGTCCACTTCGTCGACGATTGCAAAGAAGAGACCTCTTTGGCGTCTGGCGTTGACGTCATATTCCATGTTGTCGCGCAGATAATCGAAACCATATTCATTATTGGTTCCGTAAGTAATATCTGCTTGATAAGCGGCCTGTTTTTCTGCATTCGGCTGGTTAGAGAGAATGGTACCGACCGACATGCCCAAGAAGTTATAAACCTTGCCCATCCATTCAGCGTCACGCTTTGCCAAATAGTCGTTAACTGTAACGACGTGTGCGCCTTTGCCGGGCAAAGCATTCAAATAGACGGCTAGAGTGGCGGTCAGAGTCTTACCTTCGCCGGTTCTCATTTCAGCAATTTTGCCGTCATTCAAAACCATACCGCCGATGAGCTGTACGTCAAAATGTCTCATTCCTAAGACGCGCCAGCTGGCCTCTCTTACTACAGCAAAGGCTTCAGGCAAAAGCTTGTCTAAGGTTTCACCGTCAGCGAGTCTCTTTCTGAACTCAACGGTCTTGGCCTTTAATTCTTCGTCACTCAGAGCCTTAATTGAAGGTTCGAGCTTGTTAATTTCTTCAACTTTACGGCGATATTGTTTGATAAGTCTGTCGTTGCGACTTCCAAAAATCTTCGTCAGAAAACTAGCCATTCAGTATTCTCTTTTAATTGAGGGCGTCAATATAGAACCCTGACACCCGATTTCTCACATATAAACTTGGTGATTTTACACTCTATCTTGGTACTTCTTGTCGGTAAATGTGAATTTAACTATTATTGATAAAACGTGTTGAAAAAATCTTTTCTAACTATTTCCGTAACGCAATGATTCCATTTGCAAAAAGAAAAATTTCTGCCTATGACAGATTGAAGAGAACTCCTATTGGAGTTGCGGTCATGAATGCTGAATTAGCCGACAGAATCGCGCGCATTATCAACCCTATTTGCAAACGAATGAATTTGGGTATGGAGATCACCGGAGCACAGTGCTTTTTGACTCGGGAGACGGTTAGAAAAAAAGATAATAACCCGTACGATATCGACCCGAACGAGGATCCGAACTTCGCTTATGAAAATGTTCTCGTTTTAAATCTTCTTTTTCCTCACCCTGCTTATCTCGCGAAATTTGCGTCAATTAAGCCGGAGGTAGAAAACGCTTTAATACTAAACGGAATTACAACGTTAAAAGTCGTAGGCAAAGTTGTCCATCCTCAGAAGTGAAAGTCTCTACCTTGGCTTCCGATTCTAAAAAATCACGACAAAAAACCGAAGGAATGCTTTTTGCGATTGACAACGGTAAAAGCAAAACGCTCTGCAGGATGAAAAGATTCTGAGGCCGTTATTGTATTTCCTTCGCGGTCCAAATAGCATCGAACAATTTTCAAAGCCGGTTCTCCCGGTTTCGAATTGAAGTGTTCAGCCACCTCCGGGCTCATATGCACCGCCGAAAAAGTTTGTCTTACTTCAGCACATTCAATGTCGAGAAGTCCTTCGATCAAAGACACGATCAGTTCTCTCGGATGTCTTCTCGCTTCCTCAGCCACGTAGGCTATGCTTTTTCTGACGTAGACATAAGTTACAACCACCGGCTCATTTAAGTTTTTATCGGCCACGCGAATATTTTTAAATCTGACCCACGGCTCATTTTCAGTCAAACAGAGCTGTTCGGAGAGCGCTTTTGTTACAAGCACATCCTCCGTCGCTTCTATAAGACGCGGAAATTGATTACCGTAGTAGTCAATCGCACGAATATCAGAGAGTTCATGGAGAAATTTGCCATTCTGGACTTTACTTTTAACTCGCGTTCCAATATGAGGACGTCTTTCAACAAACTCTGCCTTCACCATGGCATCCAGCGCCTTTCTAACCGTATCTCGGCTGACCGAGAGCTGCTCGGCCAGTTCAATTTCTCCCGGGATAATTGAGCCCACGGGCCAATCTCCGCTTGTAATCTTCGCAACGAGCTTTTCCGAGACTTCCTGCCACAACTTTTTTCTCATGCTTCCTCTTTTGTTGGGACGAAATAGACACAAAACCAAATTCATTTTCTTGTGAACTCACTGGGAATAAGGCTTCTTCTATTTGTTGCCTACATAATATGTCTTATTTGTTTGCCAACATATCACAACTATTTAATTTTTAAAAAGAATATAAACCCTAACCCCGAAAAAGTTTGATCAGCATCAAAACATATTCATTCTTTTGTACGTACATATACTCACTCCAGCACAATAACAACAACCTATTCATTGTTAAGTTTCTTAAGGAGATTAAAGTGCCTTCTACAGCTATCGACAGCCAAATCCACGGATGCATGTTCAGCACCGACGAAATGAGAAAAACTCTGAGTGACGAAGCGTGGGTCCAAAAATGGCTTGATACCGAAGCCGCTCTTGCAAAAGCTCAAGGCGAACTTGGAATTATTCCAAAAGACAAAGCTGACACCATTCAGAAATATGCCAAAGCCGAGCTTCTGGATATTCCTTCAATCGGAGAGTTCTACAAAAGCTCCATCACCATTGTTCCTTTGCTGAAAGCCTTCAAGAAGGTCCTTCCTGACAATGCAGGCGAGTTCGTTCACTGGGGTGCCACCAGCCAGGACATTGTTGATACAGGTATTGTTCTTCTTGAAAGAGATGCCTATGAAATCATCCTTCGTGATATAAAGCTTTGTCAAGAATATTGTTTGGACCTTGCCAAAAAGCACCGCAACACTGTTATGTCCGGGAGAACCCACGTTGTACATGCTCTTCCGATTACTTTCGGCTACAAGGCCGCTATCTGGGCAGATGAGCTCGGACGTGACATCGAACGCTTAGAACAAATCAAAGACCGAGTTTTTGTCGGTGAAATGGCCGGCGCGGTTGGGACTCTAGCATCCCAGCCAGAACACGGACTTGCCGTGCAGAAGAGGATGATGGAAATTCTCGGTCTCAATGTTCCTACAATTGCATGGCACGTTGCTCGTGATAATCAGGCAGAGTTTGTTTCCGTTTTAGCTCTTTGTGCCGGAACCCTCGGCCGCATCATCCATGAGATTCTGACTCTCCAGAGAACAGAAATTCTTGAACTTGAAGAGCCCTTCTTCATGGGCAAAGTCGGTTCTTCCACGATGCCACATAAACGCAACCCTGCCGTCCTAGAAAACGTTTTAGCCCTTCTTCGCAACGTGCGCTCTATTGCACCATCCATCGTTGAATCGATGATTAGCGAAAACGAAAGAGACTGGGGATGCTTCCTTTCCGAATGGGAAGCCATTCCTCGCGCCTGCCACATGATGGCAGCTGCCCTTGAGAAGTCCAAGAACATTCTCAAAAACTTGATTGTTTATGAGAAGCACATGGAACGAAATCTTTTCAAACAAAAAGGCCTGATGATGAGTGAATGCGTCATGATGCATATGGCTCCGCGTCTTGGCCGAATGACAGCGCATGAAATCATCTACAAAGGTGCTATGGAAGCCTACGAAAAAGAAATTCCGTTCAAAGATGTGCTGATGAATACTCCGGCAGTCAAGGAAGAGTTTACCGAAGAGGAAATTGATCACATGCTCAATCCTCACTCCTACATCGGATTGGCTCCGGAATTCGTCGATCGAGTTCTGGCCAAATATTCCAAATAATTTCTTTTCATCCGGCTGCTTTACCAGCAGCCGAACCTCAATTCAAAGGTATTTGTATGCCTCAACGTTCAATCAAGCTGTGGCAGGCAGTTGTTCCTGTCCTCGTGTGTTTACTCATATGGCTATATCCGGTGCCGGAAGGCCTAAAGCCTGAAGCTTGGCACATGTTTGCCATCTTCGTTGCAACCATTGTCGGTATTCTTTGCGCTCCGCTTCCGTCAGGCGCCATTATGTTCATTTCTTTGGCGGTCTGTATTTTTACAAATACGCTGACCTTTAAAGCGGCTTTATCCGGTTTTGCCTCCGGCACAGTATGGATGATTTTTGCCGCTTATGTTCTGTCTCTAGGCTTTGTCCAGTCCGGACTCGGCCGGCGCATTGCTTACAAGACACTTTCTTTATTCGGCGGTTCTTCACTTGGCATCGCGTACTCTCTAGGCCTAGCAGATTTATTCCTAGCACCTGCTATGCCGAGTGTAACAGCACGTTCCGGCGGCATCATTCTGCCGATTTCAAAGTCTATTAACCAAGTGCTCGACAGTGAACCGGGCCCGAAGCAGAAACGGCTTGGTGAGTTCTTAACCATGACCTGCTTTCAGTTCACACCGATCACCGGCGCTATGTTTATGACCGGTATGGCTGCAAATCCATTGTGCGCGACACTTGCTAAAGAAGGTCTAGGCCTTGAGCTCTCTTGGATTGGCTGGTTCTGGGCTGCCGTTGTCCCATCCATGATTTGTTTCTTCCTGATGCCTCTTCTTTCTTACAAGATTCTCAACCCCGGCTTGAAGAAAACTCCCGAAGCCAAAGTCATGGGAAAAGAACAGCTTCTTGCAATGGGTCCGATGTCCTCGCAAGAAAAGAAAGTAGCTCTCGGTTTCATCATCGCGTTATTAGGCTGGGGGACCACAATGTGGACCGGTTATAACGCCAATGCCATCGCTATCGCTCTTGCTGCTTTCTTGTTTGCAACCGGCGCAGTTAATTGGAAAGACGTCTTGAATGATAAGGCAGCTTGGGATACCGTAGTTTGGTTCGGCATCATTATTTCCTTAGCTACCGGCCTCACCTCTTTAGGGTTCATTAAATGGATGAGTGCAGGATTTGCTTCCATGCTCACAGGCATGGACTGGATGGTCGCGTTCGTCCTTCTCGGCTTCCTGTACATCTACCTTCACTATGTCTTTGCCACAGCCTCCGGCCATGTTGCAGCCATGTACGTTCCGTTCTCTATGGTTGCGATCGGCGCAGGCGCTCCTCCGATGATGGTTGCAATCTGTTTTGCAATCTTCTCGAACTTTATGTGGGGAATTACGGAATACGCCGGCGGACCAGGCCCGATCTATTACGGCCAGGGCTACTTCGAAAGACCTCGGTTCTACGGAATCAACTTTGTACTGGTAACCATTAACGTTCTGATTGTTTTTGCCAGCGGTATGCTTTGGTGGAAACTTATCGGCCTCTATTAAGCCTAGAGCAATCTTGAAAACACAGAGGATGCCATCAGGCATCCTCTATGTTTTTGGCGTCTAAAGTTCTTTTGAAAAGTATCAGAAGAACAAATGATCAGATATTTGGAATAACAAGTGCATTGGTAAAGGCAGGAGGGGCCTTTGAGCTGTCTTCAAAAGTCACGAATTCCCAGCTGTCCGGTTCGGACAATAGTTTCCTGAGAAGCTTATTGTTCAAATCATGACCGGACTTGAAGGCCTTGTAATGAGCAACGAGAGGATGTCCTAAAACATACAGGTCTCCCATGGCGTCAAGGAGCTTATGTTTGGCAAATTCGTCATTGGAGCGAAGACCGTCCGGGTTAAGAACGTGGTAATCATCCATCACAACGGCGTTATCTAATGTACCGCCCTGGGCCAAGCCGTACGAGCGAAGCATCTCCAAATCATTGACGAAACCAAAAGTACGGGCTTTGGCGACATCGTTGATATAGGTATGGTTGTCAAAGTCAACTTCGACAAACTGTGCTGTTGCATCAATAGCGGGATGACCGAAATCAATGGCGAAGGACAGCTTATAACCGTTAAACGGTTCTAAGGATGCCCACTTATCACCGGCGTGAATTTCAATTGGCTTTTTAACGCGAACAAATTTTCTTGGTGCGTCTTGTTCTTCAACGCCTGCCGCTTTAATCAAGAAAACAAAGGATGCACCGGAACCGTCCATGATTGGAATCTCAGCACCGTCAACTTCAACGTAGCAGTTGTCAATGCCAAGTCCGGATAAAGCACTCATCAGATGCTCAATCGTTGCAATCTTGGCTTGGCCTTTATCCAGAGTCGTTGCCATACGGGTATCGTTAACTCTTTCAGGTTCGGCTTTAATTGCAACCGGCGGATTCATGTCGATTCTTCGGAAAACAATCCCGGTATCGACCGGGGCAGGACGCAAGGCTAATTTAACTTTGCGTCCGGAATGCAAACCGATACCGACAGTTTCAAAAGCTTTTTTAATCGTTCTCTGTCTAATCACTGAATTAAGTTCCTTGGATTAGTTCTTCTTTCTAAGAAAGGCCGGAATTTCATGTTCGAACTGCGGCTTTTCTTCTTCCTGCTGGGCCTGTTCGGCAGTGTTAGGAACAGAAGCATTGTTGGACCATAGTCCGCTGCCTTGTCCATTGCGAGGATTCAAACTGGCGAAACCTCCTTGGTTGAAGCCCATACCGCTGTTCATCATGCCGAAAATAGTATTGTCTTTGCGTGCTGGAGGCACTTGGAAGCTGTCATCGGGTTGTGCGATTGGTCTTGAAAATGCTCCAGCCGCCCCAAAAGGGCTATGAGCTCCTTGATCCTGCTGAGGATGTTGAGGAGGACGCGGTTCAGCTGCTCTCTGAACTTGCGGTTCCGGCTGAACCGGCTGAGAAGCAGGGGCCTGAGTCTGGGAGAATTGAGAAACAAAGCTCGGTGCATTGGACTGAGGAGCAGCTGCAGGCTGCTGAACAGGCTGAACAACTTGCTTCGGCTCCGGCATAACATTGACTCTGACTTCAGCAATTTCTTCTACCTGTACAGGTGCCGGCTGTTGAACCGGTTCTCTGGGTTCAGAAGCGGGGAAGGGGGCTGCAGTCTGCTGTTTTAACGGGTTAGAAAATCCGGTTGGATTTCTGATTTCGAACGGGTTAACCGGAGGTTCTTGAACTGCCGGCTGGGGTTCTCTAGCCGGTTTTGCAGGCTTGTCCGGCTGACCAAAGAGGTCAACTCCCATCGCTGCAGGAGGAATCGGATCAGTATGGGCCTGAGGCTTCCATAAACCGGCAGCCTGACTCTGAGGAGCAGCAGTCGGTTGAGGTGTCGGAATGGTGTAGCTGGGATCGATTGAATCTTGATCCAAGCCTGTCGCAATAACGGTAACGCGAATCTTATCACCGAGGGTATCGTCATACACACTGCCGAATACAATATTGGCGTCCGGGTCAGCGAAGTTGCGCACAGTTTCCATAGCCATACGGATTTCAGACATCTTAATGGCCTCGCTGCCCGAAATATTGACCAATACACCGCGTGCACCCTTAACATCAAATTCTTCAAGCAGAGGGCAGCTGATGGCTTGAGAAGCTGCCTGCAATGCTCTGTCTTGGCCCTCAGCTTCTGCAGATCCCATCATGGCGGTACCGCGTTCGCTCATCACTGTACGAACGTCTTCGAAGTCTGCATTGACCAAGCCCGGAGCCTGAATAATTTCGGAAATACCTGCTACGGCGTTGTACAGAACTTCGTCGGCACGGGCAAAACATTCACCGATCGTGGCATCCTCGCCAAGCTCCATTTCGAGCTTGTCATTGAGAATAATGATCAAAGAATGAACTCGAGCCTTCAAAGCTTTGATGCCGGCCTCCGCATTTCTCATGCGGCGGTTGCCTTCAAAAGAGAACGGCTTGGTAACAACGGCAACGGTAAGAATGCCCAATTCCTGGGCGACTTCGGCCACGATTGAAGCTGCTCCGGTTCCTGTACCGCCGCCCATCCCGGCTGTAATGAAAACCATGTTTGCCCCACGCAATGCGTCGGCAATTTCTTCGCGAGCTTCATTGGCTGCTTGCTGGCCGACTTCCGGTTTACTGCCGGCGCCTAAGCCAGTGTGCCCAAGCTGGATTTGTATTTCTGCTTCACTTTGGGATAAGGCCTGTCGATCCGTATTAGCAGCAATGAACACCACATTGCCTTTGACCTGTTTACGGATCATATTGTTAATTACATTGCCACCGGCTCCGCCGACACCAATTACCTTAATCAGTGCACCGCTTTCGCCGTTTTCCATCATTTCAAACGCCATCTGCTACTCCAAATTTATGCGGCTTTACCCACATTAAAACTTCTTAATTCTATTAGGAAAATGAATTTCCTAAAAGTTTCCTGTAAACCAGCTTTTCAACATATTTTTTACCGTTGTAAGGCCGCCCTTCTTTCGTGGCGCTCCGCCTCCACCGTAGTATCTGGCAGTTTCGTCGGCCAGGTAACCGAATAAGGTTGCATACTCGGGAGAGGAAACTCCCGCTAGTTTCTCAGGCAGTGTCTCCGTTGAGAATTTATTAGGTGAATAAAAAATATTTGTTTCATACTCGATAATCGGATAACCAATACGAACGTTGATATATCCTCCGGCCATATATCCGCTGAATACTTCTCTTACCAGTCTTTCTATACCCTTGAGCTGTGCTCCGCCGCCGGTCAGAACCACGCCGTAAGAAATCAAGTGACGAAGGTTCTTATCGCGCAAACGGTTGTAAATCGCCTCAAGAATGTCGCGCAATTTCATATCAATAATTCCCGAGAGGGCTTGTCTTGTCAAGACTCGGTTATGTTCATGCGCAAACCCTGCGTAAGACGGTAAATCATAAGAATCGTTTTTGTCGCAATGCGGGTCAAAACGAACATGTCCCATAGAAACTTTGAGATTTTCTGCATCGATTTTAGACAATTGCGTCTTGATAGAAATCTCATTAGTCAAAGACTCTCCGCCTCCCGGGAATACCGCCGTGTACTGAACAGCATTGCCGTAATAAACCGCAACCTCAGTTAATTCAGCCCCAAGGTCGATCAAAATTACACCAAGATTCTTTTCTTCTTGCGTAAGAACGGCAGAAGCCGAACTCAGCGGATTAAAGTTCAAACGGCTTTCGATCAATTCAAGACCGCTTCTTCGAATAGCTTTACCAATGTTCTGACAAGGAGATGTCTGAGCCGTAATTACATGCAGTTTGGCATCCAAGCGGTTTCCGTCCATACCGACCGGATGATGGTATCCCCATTTAAAATCAATAGCATACTCCTCAGCCAGAACTTGGAGATACCGCATTGACGGCGGCAAACTAGTTTGCTGAACGTTTCTGAAGATTTCATCCACATCAGACTGTTCAATCTCTCCTCTGCGAGTCACGACCGTCATATGAACATTGTCTGACATGATATGGGTGCCTGAAATGCCCGCGGCCACCCTGGATATATTCACATCGGCAGACTTTTCAGCTTCTTCTACGGTTTGTCGAATAGCATCGACCAAAGGATTAATTTCAACTACTACACCTTCTCTTACGCCGACACTGCCGCACACTCCCATCCCGACAATGCGATAAGTTCTGTCGGATAACGGTTGGGCAATTGCACAGGCAATCTTAGAAGAACCTATGTCCAACGCGGCTATTAAGTCATCTGCCTTACTTGGCATCTTTTATCTCCGTTTCCAATACGTCTGAATCGTCCGGTTCAGGTTCTATTTCCGGACGTTGAACAGCTACGCCTTTTGTATACCTTGCGTCAATTTTTCGCGGATGCGCCCCCAAATGGTCCTTCATCTGAGGCATCATATTCAATACTCTTTCCAGCCTCAAACTCATAGCCTGATTTGTATCGCTCCCTTTAAAAACAACTTCAACATTCTTGTCTTCGGAATTTTTGAAAACAAGATACCAACCGCTCATCGGAGTCAGTGTCAGAGACACAATCTTCAATCCTCTCGGTTGGCAGATTTTGTCGAAATCTAAATACTGCTGGTAAATTTTTGCACTTAGTTCAGGCGGTCCGTAGATATGGGGAAGTTCCCCTTCGCTTTCGGCCACCGCCTGGTTTTCTTCAAAAATTACACCGTCTTGCGACAAAACCTCTTGCTCTCCCCACAGCGCTACCGGCTTATGAAGATACAAGAAGATCTTCAGCCGATTCGGCCACTCTCTCTTTACCGAAACATCCTTTACCCATGGAATCTCTTTCAAGGTATCTCGGATCTTCGAGATATCAACCGTAAAGAAAGTTCCGCTGATCTTGCCTTTTAATTTTTCTGCAACAACGGGGGCCGTAATGGCTTCTTGATTGCCGTGAACCACAACATCGATTCCCTTTAACCAAAAAACCGGTTTCTGGATTGCCCACCACACGGCAAAAACCAGCAGTACGAGGATGATTAAAATCGAGACGAAATCCGTCAGGAAATTAAAAGTTTTATCACTCCACTTGGACATCCACTAACCCTTTAGTGCAGCCCCTTCTGCCACGAGGCAGACCAGTTCCTGATAGCTGAGACCGACGGTCTTAGCGGCTAAAGGCACAAGTGAGTGCGGCGTCATGCCAGGTGCCGTATTGATCTCTAAAAGAACAAAACTGCCGTCAGGTCTAAGCATAACGTCTACTCTTGACCATCCTTGAATTCCTAAGACTGCAGCTGCTTTTTCTACTGCGGCCAAAATAGCGTCTCTGACATCATCTCTGACTGCGGCAGGGCAGATATACTGAGTCTCATCCGAGAAGTACTTATGTTCGTAGTCGTAGTCTCCCTTAGGTGCAACGATTTCAATAATCGGCAGCGCCTTAAGGCCTTGCCCGTCATGTTTATCCAACACGGCAACGGTAAGTTCTCTCCCGACCACCAGCTCTTCTACCATCACCTGCATGCCGTCTTCCGTAGCTTTTGTAACGGCTTCCAAAAGAGATTCAGGAGTAGCGTCGTTGATACGATAAAGACCAATGCTGGAACCTTCTTTGCTAGGTTTCACAATCAAGTTTTTGCCGAGCAGGCGAATAATTTCAGCCATATTGCTGTCAGCAGTGACGGTGGTTCCGCGGGGGACAGGGAGACCAACGGACTCCCAGACCTTCTTAGTCATGACTTTATCAATACTGATAGCTGAAGCAAACACGCCGCTGCCTGTGTACGGGAGTTTGATGTATTCCATTAAGCCTTGGATTACACCGTCCTCTCCTCCCTTTCCGTGAAGAATAAGAAATGCTCTGTCATAATCCTTGCTGACGAGCTCTTCTATGTCCTGTTCCTGAGGGTCAAAAACCTCTGCATCAACATTAGCATCACGCAATGCTTTGAGTACGCCCGAACCACTCATCAAGGAGACTTCTCTTTCGGCCGAAGTTCCGCCCATCACAACGGCAACTCTGCCTAATTTTTTTTCTTTACTTGCCATAATTCTTTCCTTTAGCCATTAATTTAGACGGAATACCTCCGATACTGCCGGCACCCATCACTAGCAAAACGCTGTCATCGGACACATGCAATTCAATTTGTTCTTCTACTTCTTCAAGATTGGCGGCAAAAATAGGTTCCACCTTCCCTGCCAGTCTGATTGCTCTGCAAAGACTGCGGCTGTCAGCTCCGACAATCGGTTCTTCCCCTGCCGGATAAACTTCACACAAAATCAGCTTATCGACCGTAGAAAGCACTCTTACCAGATCTTCAAAACAGTCGCGGGTACGAGAATAGCGATGCGGCTGGAATGCCAAAATAATTTCTTTATCCGGATAGGCTCCGCGCGCAGCCTTAATCGTGGCAGCCATCTCCGCCGGGTGATGACCGTAGTCATCAACCACTAAATATTTCTTTCCTTCTTTTGTCTTGGCTTGGCCCCAGATAGAAAACCTTCTTCCAACACCGGTAAATTCCGTCAAGGCCTGTTGAATTGCTTCAACCGGAGCTTCCACCGAGAGAGAAACGCCGATTGCTGCAAGAGCATTCAAAACGTTATGCATTCCGGGGAGATTCAATACAATTTCAAACGGTTTCACAGGGAACTTAGAAGTCTCCACTGTAAATTTCATCTGAGTACCTTCGGCACGAATATTGGTCGCTCGAATCTGCGCATCTTGTCCGAATCCGTAAGTAATAACCGGTTTGGAAATCTTCGGCAAAATAGAGCGGACATTTTCGTTCTCAATACAGACGACCGCTTTTCCATAGAAGGGTAGACGCATTGTGAAATCAATGAACGCCTGCTTCAGTTTATTGATGTCGTGGCCGTAAGTATCCATATGGTCGGCATCAATGTTGGTTACAACAGCCACTACAGGGGTCAGATACAGGAAGGAAGCGTCGGACTCATCTGCCTCCGCCACAATAAATTGACCTTTTCCTAATTTTGCATTGGAGCCGGCGGCATTTAACCTTCCGCCAATCACAAAAGTCGGATCAAATCCTGCAGTCTTCAGAATGGAAGTAACCAAAGAAGTCGTTGTCGTCTTTCCATGCGTTCCTGCAATAGCAATGCCGTTCCGCAGTCTCATCAGCTCCGCAAGCATGATTGCACGGGGAACTACCGGGATGTTATTTTCCTTAGCGTAGACAACTTCCGGGTTGTCTCCGTGCACGGCGCTGGAAATCACAACTACATCGGCATCGCCAACATGCTCTCCCGAATGGTTATAGAAAATACGCGCGCCTAACCTTTCCAGACGTTCCGTCGCAGCATTGGCCTTCAAATCTGATCCGGAAACTTCATAACCAAGGTTTAACAAAACCTCAGCAATACCGTTCATTCCGGTTCCACCAATGCCAACAAAATGTAGCCGTTTGACTGCAAACATGCTTTTTCCTAATCCGTAATGTGTTCAATAAAATCCGCAACTGTAGTTGCAGCGTTGGGCTTTCCGAGCCCTTTGGCTTTCTTAGCCATTTCCAATAACTTTTCTCTGTCGAGACTTCCTATAATTTCAGCCAGTTTCGGCGGCGTCAATTCTGTTTGCGGCAAGTAAATGGATGCACCGGCATCCTGCATGTACTTGGCATTTCCGACTTGATGAGAAGTAGTTTTAACCACAAGGGGCACTAATATAGCAGGAACACCGGCTACCATTAACTCAGAGACGGAAATTGCACCGGCTCTGGCCAGCACTACGTCTGCTTTCATGTAGGCGGCTGCCATGTCATCGATAAAAGGAACGACTTCAGCTTCGACACCGAGCTCCTTATAAAGATTTTTGACCTTTTCCAAGTCGTTTACGCCGCACTGGTGGACGATCACCGGTCTTACCTCTTCCGGAATCAGAGCGATTGCCTTCGGAGCATTTTCATTGAAAACACGTGCTCCTAAAGAACCTCCGAAAATCAATAGATTCAGCTTACCGCTCCTGCCGGCATATCTTTCTTCCGGAGAGGGCAAAGAGACAATCTCTTTTCTGACAGGATTACCCGTCACGACAGCGCGTTTGCCCGCTTCTTTAGCGGCTTTTCCGTCGAAACCGCACATCACGCCGCTGGCATTGCCCTGAATCATCTTGATGCTCAGCAGCGGATCCGCATCACTGTTCATCAAAACATAGGGAATGCCTTTAAGACCCGCGCCTAGACACACAGGTACGGCAATGTACCCGCCGGTAGAGAAAACAGCATCTGCTTTCACTTCAGTCAAATACTTTTTGGATTGGAAGATCGATGAAAGAAGTTTAAATCCGCCGAATAAAAGAGTTTTAAGACCTTTTCCTCTTAAGCCTTCAAAGTCCAATGCTGTAAAAGGTATTCCGTGCCTTTCCACAAGACGTTTTTCCATACCGGCCTTTGTGCCAACCCATGAAACGTCCCAACCGCGTGAGATCATGATCTTAGCCACCGCTATACCGGGCATCACGTGACCACCGGTACCGGCCGCTGCTATAACTAAATGCTTCTTCATACCATTCCCCCACGCATAGTAAGTTTATTTTCGTAATCGACCCGAAGCAGCAAGGCTGCAGCCGCTAAACACGCCAGCAGCGCCGATCCTCCGTAACTGACAAACGGAAGAGTCAACCCTTTCGTCGGGAGCAAACCGCTGGCTACGCCGACATTGATAAAGGCTTGCACACCAAACCAAATGGCTATACCTTGAGCGACAAGTCCTGAGAAAAAGTGTTTCAACAAAATAGCCTTTCGGCCGATTTCGAAGGCTCTCTTAACGAGCCAAAGGAAAAGAGCAAGAACTACTAAAACACCGACGAAACCCAGTTCCTCTCCGATAATGGCCAAGATAAAGTCCGTGTGAGCTTCAGGCAGATAATTTTGTTTTTCAATAGCGTCTCCCAGACCCACTCCGAATATCTCTCCTCGACCGAAAGCTATCAATGAGTGAGAAAGCTGGTAAGACTTACCTAGCGCATGATCGGCTGACCAAGGATCCAAGTAGGCAAAGATGCGGGCCATACGCCATGGAGACGTCAAAATAACGCCGATAAAAATACTTATCAGCACCACAAAAATGCCGATAAAGATCCCGAAATTGATTCCTCCTAAAAAGAGGATGCCCATCGAGATACAGACAATCATAATCAGCGCACCAAGGTCAGGCTCCAACAGCACAAGCAAACCAACCAAACCGATAACGATTCCCATCGGCAGGAAACCTTTCTTGAAGCTGTGCATAAAGTTCTGCTTGCGGACGGTAAAATTCGCCGCAAACAGAAGCGCCGCCACTTTCATGAATTCCGTTGCCTGAAGCTGGAAAGGCCCGACTTGAATCCAGCGATAAGAACCATTGACGTTCTTACCAATCCCCGGGATCAGCACGGCAATCAGCAACCCAAAACCCAAGAAGAAAATAAGAGGCGAGAACTGCTTCCAAACTTTCATCGGGATTGTACTGACTATCACCGCAACCACGGCAGCAACCCCTAACGAAATGGCGTGCTTGACAAGGAATGCATCGACGGCAACTTTGTACTTGGGAGAATCAGACAAAGAGATTGACGCTGAAAAAACCATCAGCGTTCCGATTAGCACTAAGCTGAAGACAACAAAAAGCACTCCCCAATCAGGAGAAATCCCGGTCATTGATCGGCTCGGTGCGTAGGGAATCGCGGCCTCGCTGGCGTCTCCCACCGTTGTGTTGATCTGGAGATCGCCTTCTCCTTTTCTAAAATACTTCAGCACAAAGTTCCTTCATCTTCTGCAATTTGCTTGGCGCAATCAATAAATTGCTGCGAACGATCGGCGTAATCTCTGAACATATCCCAGCTAGCACAGGCCGGAGACAACAAGATCACATCACCTTCTCTGGCATTTTGACGGCATGCCGTTACTGCCCCTTTCATATCCTTGGCGTGAATCTTGGGAATATCCACATCAGCCAGCACCTCTTCAATTTGAGGAGCATCTCTTCCAATCAAAACAACTGCACGACAATGTTCTTGGATCGGTTTTTTCAGCGGAGTGAAATCCTGACCTTTTCCGTCCCCGCCGAGAATAATGACTACTTTTCTGCCTTCAAATCCTTCTAAAGCAGCCGCAGTAGCGCCGACATTCGTACCTTTTGAATCATCAATATATTCAATGTCTCTGGAAGTCAAAACCGTCTGGACACGATGAGGTTCTCCTCGGTAAGTTAGCAGTGCCTTCTGAAGATCCGAGAGTTCAATACCCGTAGACGAAGTTAAAGCAGCCGCAGCCAACGCATTGGCCTTATTGTGATTTCCTCGAATCAGGAGAGAATTAGCCGGAACGATGTTGAAATCTTCTCCGTCTTCGTCCACATAGGAGAGCCAGGGGAAGGCGCCTACTTGTTCAACACCGAAGTCGCCTTTATTTTCCGGGGCGTTCAAGCCGAAAGTACGGACTAAAGCAGGGTTTACTGCCTGTGCAAAACTAATCGACACCGCATCTTCACGGTTTAAAACGCGAATCGTATCTTTCGAAAAGATCTTAGCTTTGGCAGCAGCATAAGCTGCCATCGAACCGTGCCAATCCAAGTGGTCTTCCGTTACGTTCAAAAGCGCTGCTGCATCACATCTCAAGGAAGAAGTTGTCTCGAGCTGGAAACTGGAGAGTTCTAATACCCAATAGTCCGGCAGCTTCTGCTCTTTTTCCAAGCGAGTAACCTCGGCCAGAGCGTTAGGACCGACATTGCCTGCAAAGCACACGCTGTGGCCGCTTTCGCCGACAATATGGGAACTCAGCATGGTCGTCGTAGTCTTACCGTTAGTTCCGGTAATTCCAATTACCTTAGGGGCGTAACCGGTTTCTTCTTTAAGTTTTGCCAAATGACGGGCAAAGAGTTCAATTTCTCCGACAACATCAATTTCTTTGGCTTTCGCAGCGGACACCAGCGGAGCGATTGCCGAAAAGTACGGGGAAATACCCGGCGAAAGAACAAGCAGTGACTCGTCAGTTAACTGAATATCGTCCAAATCTCCGCCGATAAACTTGACCTGCGGAAATTCTGTCTGCAGAAGTTTTAAATTTGGCGGACATTCTCGAGTATCCAACGCAGTTACGTTCCAGCCGTTTGACACCAAGTATCTTACGGCTGTCATTCCGGAGGCTCCAAGGCCAACTACTATTGCCTTTTCTTGCTGCATAGCAATCCTAACGAATCTTCAAAGTTGAAAGACCAATTAATACCAATACAATCGTGATAATCCAGAAACGGACTACCACCTGAGTTTCTTTCCACCCCTTCATTTCGAAATGGTGGTGAAGAGGCGCCATTAAGAAAATTCTTTTACCGTGAGTAAGTTTGAAATAACCGACCTGCAAAATCACAGACAAGGTTTCCATCACAAATATGCCGCCCATGATGAAGAGCACCAATTCTTGTCTGGTGATGATAGCCATGGTTCCTAATGCACCGCCTAAAGCCAAAGCCCCAACATCGCCCATAAATACTTGAGCAGGATAGGCATTAAACCAAAGGAAGGCCAAGCCGGCTCCGATCAAAGCTGCTCCCACCACTACAACTTCACCAGCTCCCGGAACATAGGGGAAGAGTAAATAGTTAGCGTAGTCCACACGGCCAACCACATAGGCAAAGATACCAAGAGCAACGCCTACCAGAGCACTCGGCAGAATTGCTAAACCATCCAGACCGTCAGTTAAATTAACGGCGTTGCTTGTTCCCACAATGACAAAATAACTGAGAATAATGAAACCCCAAATTCCAATAGGAATCGAAACACCCTTCAGGAACGGAATTAACAATCCGCTTCTATCCGGAAGCTGAATAGAACCGAACCCATTTGCAATCCAGTCTCCAACCAGAGACCAAATACTTGAAGTATCAGGTGCGGCCACTGCAAAGGCCAAGTAAACGGAAGCGATTATTGCGATAAGGGACTGCCAGAAATACTTCTCTCTTGATTTCATCCCCTCCGGATTGTGATGAACAACTTTTCTGTAGTCATCTACCCATCCGACGGCTCCGAGCCCGAGGGTCACGAATAGAACAACCCAAACGAAACGGTTGCTCAGGTCCATCCACAAAATCGTCGACAATCCGACGGCAATCAAAATAATGATGCCTCCCATTGTCGGTGTGCCGTCTTTAACCAAATGAGTTTTAGGCCCGTATTCGCGGACGGCTTGTCCAACTTTCAGAATTCTTAGTTCCTGAATGACTTTCGGCCCGATAGCCAGTCCAATAAAAAAAGCGGTAAGAGCTGCAAAAACTGCTCTTAAAGTCAAGTAGTTAAAGACTCTTAGCCATCCCCACCCACATGTGTCAGCCAACCACTGAAACAAAGCTAATAACATGTTTATTCCTTTCCAACCTTTTCTTCCAGTTTTGCAGCGATGTTATAAAGTTTCATGAAATTTGAAGCTTTTATGAGGATTGCATGAGGACCGCTGTTTAAAAGTTCTAACACTGCTTCAAGCAGTTCTTCTTTATTTTCGAAATGCTTTGCGCCGGGACCGAAGCTTTCGACTGCATCGATCATTCGATTACCGGTACAGAACAGAGTTTGAATACCGACGTCTGCAGCATACTTACCAATTTCTTTATGACAATCTACGCTTTGGACCCCAAGTTCTCCCATATCTCCCAAAATCGCCAGGGTGGGCATTTCATTTGCTGCCAACATTTTTAAAGCAGCAATCATAGAGTCAGGGTTCGCGTTATAACTGTCATCAATCAGAAGACTTCCGTCTTTCAGCTTGAAAGTTTCGCCTCGATGAGCAACGGGTCTGAAATTTTCCAACCCCTTCTTAATATCACAAAGGTCTCGGCCGACTGCATACTCAACGGCAGCAGCACAAACGGCATTAACAATATTGTGATCTCCCAAAACATTCAACGCGATATCGATTTCTCCCGACGGTGTTATCAAGCGGAAACCTTTATCGATTTTTTCACCGGAGACATCGCTGCACGGAGTCCCGAAAGAAACAATTCTTCTGGGACCGGCTTGTTCATGCCAAAGATTGCAGTACGGATCGGCTTCGTTAATAACGGCAACCCCGTTAGGAGGAAGCATTTCATAAACCAATCCGTTTTCTCTCGCGGTATCTTCCATTGACAAGAGGAACTCTTGATGGTCACGCATCGTATTGGTGACCACGGAAACTGTCGGTGCCACAGCTTTAACGAGCGCTTCCATCTCTCCGACATGGTTCATACCAATTTCAAAAGCGGCCACTTGGTGATGAGAGCGCAGACGCCATAGCATCAGAGCCACGCCCATGTCGTTATTAAGATTGCCTAATGTGCCAATCCATTGTGTTGGTTCGTAGCGGTTGCTGATGATGGACAGAATCATTTGAGTAGTCGTGGTTTTACCGTTGCTTCCGGCTACAGCAATAACCGGCAGAGAAAAACGCTTTCTCCACAGACTAGCCGAATCCAAAAGGGCTTTTCTCGTGTCGGGCACTACCACCTGCGGGATGGAAACGGGGACGATATGAGAAACTACAGCAGCCGCTGCACCGTTATCAGCAGCGTCCTGAACAAAATCATGTCCGTCTCTTTCGCCTTCGATGGCAAAAAACAGCCCGTTAGGCTGAACTTTTCTTGAATCAATTTCTACAGAGGAGAATTTAATTCCCGAGGCTCCTTTGACGGATGCTTCCGGGCCTAAAGCCTGGGCCAACTCACCAATCGTCATTAGGGGTTCACTCATTCAAATTTTCCTTTCTATTCTTTAAGTTTTTACGCGCTTCTTCCACATCTGAGAAATGGTGTTTAATTCCATTTATCTCTTGATAATCCTCATGCCCTTTACCGGCGATTAGAATGACATCTTCAGGAGCAGCGTTCTTTATTGCAAAGCGGATAGCTTCTGCGCGATCAGGAATTCTGGTTACTTTCTCCGCACCGGAAGCCACTTGCTCAATAATTTTTAGCGGATCTTCACTTCTTGGATTGTCGCTGGTGATAATGGGTTCATCTGCCGTGGCGGCTACCCGTCCCATCAAAGGACGTTTACCGGGGTCGCGATCTCCTCCGGCACCCACCAATACCCAAAGTTTGCCTTTGCGCTGGGTTTTTACTTCCTGCAATGTTTCAATCGCTTTTTCCAGCGCATCGGGAGTATGAGAGTAGTCGACAACCACTAACGGATTGGCTCCGACTTCTGCTATCTGCATACGTCCCGGCGGCGGCACCAACTTTTGAGAGGCTTCGCAGACCTTCTCAAAATCAATTCCTGCGGCTAGAGCACACCCAACGGCAGCAAGATAGTTTTCGACATTAAAGTTTCCGACAAAGTTGCACCGGATGCTTTTAACTTTATCTTGCCAATGCAGGTCGAATGCTATTCCATGCTCCGTGTGACATAGATTAGAAGCGTATAGATCCGCTTCTTTCTTGCGGCTATAGATAATCCGAGTCACATCGCGGTTTCTGATCTGCTGGATATAACGTTGTGAATACTCATCATCGAGATTAATCACTGCACTTTCCAACTCAGGCCAGTTAAACAAAATTCCCTTGGCGGCCGCATAGTTTTCCATCGTCTCGTGATAGTCGAGATGGTCACGAGTCAGATTTGTAAAGGCGGCAATTTTGATGCTCAAGCCTTCCATGCGCCCCTGTTCCAGACCGATGGAACTTGCTTCCATCGCAAACGCCTGACACCCTTCATCTCTGAGCTGAGAAAGTGTTGATTCCAGAGTCAGAATGTCCGGTGTTGTCAGCGAAACAGTCGGTATCTTTTTACCTTCGAAATAGCATCCGATGGTTCCCAGAACGGCACAAGGCACTCCGCAGGAACTTAGCAAGTAAGAAATCCAGTGAGTCGTTGTGGTTTTGCCGTTTGTTCCGGTTACGGCAATCCCTGTCATGGATCGTGACGGATTACCGAAATAAGCTGCGGATATTTCAGGGAGCATCTCTCTGAGATTGCTGACTTCCAGCTGATTATCAGGAAGTTCCAAATCTCCTAGACCTTCCCGTACAACACAAGAAGCACCGTTTTTTAAAGCGATTTCAATAAAATCTCGGCCGTCATGGGCTCCTCCCGTGACGGCAAAAAACACATCGCCGGGCTTAACCATTCTGCTGTCAAGGCACAGTTTGGATTCAGCCCGCGCGTATCTAGTTATAAAGTCCAATATATCTGAAAGGTCAGGCACCGCCAGTCTCCTTCTTCAGTCCTTTGCCCACGTCGTTAGAGGCGCGAATTCTCGGCGGCTTCTTAACCGGCGCAGTTTTATTACTTACAGGCTGCGGCGCAGCCTTTTTAGCTTTGCCTTGGGCAACCGCCTTAAGCGATTTGTCCTTCCCCTGCTGTTTAGCATCATTCTTTACGTAGGTTGTCTTGGGTGTGACGGCCTTATCCGGGTTGACAGCCATAATTCTTAAAGTTCCCGCAACAATCTGGGAAAACAGCGGCGCCGCTGCAGTTGAACCCCAGTGTTTGCCCTTCATCGGCTCATCAATCATTACACCAACGACAATTCTCGGGTTAGAGGCGGGAGCATAACCGGTAAAGCTAGCCACGTATTTCTTCACATACTGACCGCCCTCAAGCTTATAAGCAGTTCCGGTTTTGCCGGCAACGCTGAATCCTTCAACCTGTGCTCGAGTGCCTGTCCCGCCTTTTTCGACTACGCTGGCAAGCATAGCTTTCATTTGATTCGCCGTTTTCGGACTGTACACAACCTGAGGCTGTGCCGGCTCTCTATCTTTCATAATAGACAGAGGCACCATATCGCCCTCTCTGGCAATAGCGGTATAAGCTTGGACCAGTTGGAGCAAAGAAACCGTCACGCCGTGCCCGTAGGACATTGTCGCCTGTTCAATCGGACGCCAGCTCTTGGCCGGTCTCAATCTGCCCGGAACCGCTCCCGGGAAACCGATATTGGGGGCCTTGCCGAAGCCTAACTTGTCATAGTAGGACCACATTGTTTGCGGCGACATCAACAAAGCAACCTTTGAAGTTCCTATGTTGCTTGACTGCTGAATGATTCCGGCAACAGTAAGTTCTTTGCTGTAGTGAGAGTCCCCAATGCTTCGCCGTCCGAAAGTCATGCGATGACCTATTTGGAATAATGTATTGGGCGTAACTTTCTTTTCTTCCAGGCCGGCAGCTACCGAGAACGGCTTCATCGTCGAGCCCGGTTCATACGTATCGGTGATCGCTCTGTTGCGGATAGCCTGACGGCCAATCTTTCTTCTAACATTGGGGTCAAAGCTTGGATAATTAGCCAAAGCCAAGATATCTCCCGTCTGTGTATCAGCAACGACGACGGCTCCCGCTTTAGCGTTTAAATCCTTGACTTGTTTCTCGAGTGCTGAATAAACCAAGTACTGAATTCTGGTATCGATCGTCAGTCTTATATCCTCGCCATTTTGAGGTTCTCTAATCCATACGTCATCGATAATTCTCCCAAGGCGATCTTTCATCACACGGCGGGAGCCTGTTGTCCCTGTCAGAAGCTTATCAGCCGAAAGTTCGACACCTTCGACTCCGTTCCCGTCTATGCCGGTTAAACCGACAATCTGAGCAGCAATGACGCCGTCCGGGTATTGTCTTAAGTATTCACGGGTGGAATGAAGTCCTGCAATATTCAATGCAAGAACTTCATTGGCTACATCATTAGGAACCTGACGCTTCAAATAAACGAAAGTTCTCTTTGAAGAAAACTTCTTCTTAAGCTCTTGCTTAGGAACTTTCAGCAATGAGGAAAGTTTTTTAAGCTGTTCTTCCGTAATATCGGTGTCCTGCGGAATAATCCACAAACCTTTTCCGGGAACGCTGGAGGCCAGAACGGCGCCGTTTCTATCCAATATTCTTCCGCGCACGGCAGAGACGTCTAAAGTTCTCTGAAAACGCATCTCTCCCTGTTTTTGAAGAAATTCGGTATTGAATCCGAGCTGAAGGTAAGCTAAACGACCAATCAGAACCAAAAAAGAAAGGACGATGATGAAATACAGAAACCTAACGCGTCCGGCAGGTACACGAATAGACAACAGATCCTGAACGCTGTCGTTAGCGCCTCTGATTTCCTCGGGAGAAGAAGATATCCAACCTTTGATTTTATTAATTATTTTCATGGTGCGGCAGCCTCCTTAGTTGGCTTGACACCGGCTGCCCCGCTGGAAGATGGATTTTTAAGCGACGGGGTCGGGTGGATGATGACTACCTCGTTATTGTTAACAGGGGCAAGTCCTTGGAACTTCGCCGATGACACAATGTTTGACGGCTGTTCCAAAGAGGCGAGTTCTACTTTTGCCCGATTCAACTCATCGATCAGGGAATGATAAGTCTGCTGCTCTCTCTCGAGCTGAATAAACATCGTTCTATAGGTATGGCGGTTGTAGACAATACGAAGCCCGCAGGCGAAAATGCCTACTTCGATCAAGATGATTACAAACACCAAAAACCTGAACTCTTTCATTATGCTAACTCCAGTCCCTTCCAAGGAGTACTTGTTCTGGATGCAAAGCGAAGAATTGAACTTCGAGCTCTAGGATTGATTTCTAACTCTTCTTTTGAAGGCACGACTTTCTTGCCTTTGCTGAATAAAGGCTGAGGAAGCTGCTCTGCACGCAGCGGCAATCTAGGATCAATTCCTTTGTCAGGATTTGCGCACATATCAAAGAAGTGTTTAACAATGCGATCTTCCAAAGAATGGAAGCTGATAACTTCTAGAATTCCTTCGGGCTGCAGCAGAGAACCGGCAGCATTGAGAGCTTGTCTCAACTGTCCTAGTTCATCGTTAATAAAAATACGGATACCTTGGAAGGAACGCGTTGCAGGGTGCTGATCACGATCCTTCTTATTTCTCGGTACTACCGATGCAATCAAATCTGCCAAAGCCTTGGTTGTAGTAAAAGGCTCTTTAGCTCTTTTTTCACAAATAGCGGCCGCGATCCTGGAAGAGAATTTTTCTTCTCCGTAAAGCTTTAAGACGGAGGCTATTTCCTCAGCGGCTGCTTGATTGATCCATTCGGCTGCCGTCATTCCGGTACTTGTATCCATGCGCATATCGAGAGGGCCGTCAAATCTGAATGAGAAACCTCTTTCTGCATCATCGATTTGCGGACTTGAGACACCGATATCTAGGAGGATGCCGTTGACAGAAGTAATGCCAAGCTCGACGAGCTTTTCTTCCATTTCTGCAAAAGGAGCATGAATGATCCGGAAGCGAGGATCCGTTATCTCTTCGGCCGCTTTGACAGCAGTCTCATCTCTGTCAAACGCGTACAGCTTCCCCTCGGGAGAGAGTTTTTCAAGAATTAGTCTTGAATGTCCTCCTCTTCCGAAAGTGCCGTCTACGTATATGCCTGAAGGATCTCTAACCAGAATGTCAGGAACCTCTTTAGCCAGCACAGGAATGTGTTTGAAATTCTTTGCGATGTCCAAAGCCAATCCTTAAAAATTAAATGCAGCTGCTATTTCGGACAGATTCTCTGACTTTGCTTGTTCTTCGCTCTCTTCCAATTTCTGGGCATCCCATAGTTCGAAATGCTGACCCAAACCGACTAAAACAACCTCTTTACGGTTTAGGCTGCAGCTGCTTCGGATCTCTTGCGGAATCAGCAGGCGACCGTTAGCATCCATCTCAACATCTATAGCCGAACCCATAACAATTCTTTGGAATGCGCGGGCAGCAAAAGGAAGGGCCATTAACTCTTCTTTCTTTTTCTGCCACACAGGACGAGGGTAAAGAAGTGCGCATCCATCAGGGTGTCTTGTAAAAGTAAGTTGTCCGGAGCACAACTCCTCCAGGGCCTTGCGAAACCTCGCAGGCACTGAGAATCTCCCTTTAGAATCGAGAGTAATGTGAGGAGAGCCTTGGAACAATTTTTATTTCCGAAACATTAATACACCATGGACCTCTAATTTTATCCACTTTTTAGCCACTTTTTTCCACTTTTTAGCGCTCTGCCCTATCGGTAGGACGCTAATATAGATTCAGAGATAAAACTTTGTTCCCAAAATGATTTTTCTTTAACGTAAAAAAATTATTTTTTCCACTGGGTGAACTTTGTTTTCAAAAAACGAAACAAAACGTGAAGAAGAGGAGAGAAAAGAAGAAAAAGTTTGCCGTAAGCCGGATTCTGTCCGCAATAAATTGCGCGATGATCATTCATCTAGAATATAAGTCGCCTTATATTTCGAGCCACCTACCCACAGTCTCGCCGGACAGGGTCAATAACTGTCTATTTGGTGTTGCTCCGCGTAGAGATTGCCCGTTTCAACCGGACTTAACCGGCTCGTCTCTGTTGCTCTAATCCTCGCCTCACGGCGGAGAGGTGTTACCTCCTACGCTGTCCTATGGAGTCCGGACTTTCCTCAGAGCTAACGCCCTACGATCATCCGGCAAACTTCAGGCGCTACTTTAGTTGCTTTTTACAAAAATTTCAAATGGCCAACATCGAGTAACTACTCACTTCAAAATCTCGGGATACATTTTCATTTTCTTTTAACAAGTTATTGACGATCTAGAAACACGGCCTTCCGCCCGTTTAAGAAAATCGTGCTAAATCGCAATAGAATTGAACCGTAGAAAAATCATATAAATTTGTTGGGAATCAAGTGAAAACAAAAACAAAGGCTCTTCTGGCACTTCTACCTCTTGTTGCGTTTCCTTCGATTGCTTTTAGTGCGGGATGGGATTCTTTTTGGTCGGCAATCGGTGAGACGCTTCCGGCGTCTGTCAGCGACAGTGATGAAGGTTATTTTTCTAAAACCTGGGACGGTTTAAAAACCATCATGCGGGATGGAAACACCGGCCTTTTAGTGCCTGCTTACACCATTCATCCGGCGTGGGACTATCCGAACAGGCGTCAGGAAAACGGCTACACATGGGGTGGCGGCATCTCCAGCAACTACATTGATGCTCGCGGCAATCGCCGAATTCTTTATGCGATGGCGTTTTCCGATTCCCACAATATTATTGAACCTTTCATGGGCTACGCGTGGTTGGCTCGATGGAAGCTCGGCTCAAGTCCTCTGCATCTGGAGACGGGATACACCCTCGGTTTAACGGCCCGTGCCGATTACCGATGGATCCCGATTCCTGCACCCCTGCCTCTGCTAGGAGTTGGAACCGACAACTTAACTTTCTACGGAACTTATGTTCCCGGAGCCAACATTTTCTTTTTCTTCGGCAACTTAGTCTTTTCCGACAAGAGCTTCAGCTATTCCGAGCTTCCCGAAGAATCTAAATTCAATAACAAAGTTATGCTTTACGGAGGGGGCGGTTGGCAGAAAACAGATATGAACGGCCTCGGAGGGGCGAGCATATCTTCGAATCCTGCTTGGACAGCTGGTGCTCGTGTATTTCTAACCAAAAACTGGGCAATTGACGCCAATGTCATCCAAAGCAAACATAATGTTAAATATTTCGGTCAAAAAATAGGTTCTTACAAATTGACCGGATACTCTTTGGCGCTTCAATATCATTTCTTAGCCTCCAAAGACGTTTCTTTATATGCCGGCATCGGCGCAGGTTTCTTCCGGCTGAACAATCTACAGCAGAACCCCGGCTGGCACTCTCGGAAGAACGCCTTCTCGCCGGTTATTCAGATAGGCACAACCTTTGCTTTGACCAAACATATTCAATTAACCGGCGGTTTGGATATGGCATTTCCGCGATACAAAGGACGAAATTCCTACGGGGAAACATACTCTTTGAGGCCTTCTCCTGCCACGTTCAAGGCAGCAATCGGCATTACATTTTAAGGTTTGAATTAAGTTTTCGGATTAGTATAGCGTCCTTACTAGGACGCTTATTTTATTAATCGGAGTCAACATGGATCGCAATGAAGCTCTTTTTGACAGAGCCCAAGAATCAATTCCCGGAGGCGTGAACTCTCCTGTTCGTGCATTTAAGTCAGTTGGCGGAGTTCCTCCTTTTATCAAAAAAGCTTTAGGCCCTCATCTTTATGATGAAGAAGGCAAAAAATATATCGACTACGTTGGCTCCTGGGGTCCGATGATTCTCGGCCACAACAATCCTGCAGTTATTCAAGCCGTCAAGGAAGCCGTTGACAACGGTTTAAGTTTCGGCGCTCCGACTCAAGGAGAAGTTTTAATCGCTGAAGAAATTAAGAAGATTATTCCTTCCATTGATGAAGTCCGCCTTGTTTCCTCCGGCACAGAAGCCGGCATGAGCGCCATCCGCTTAGCCAGAGGCTACACCGGACGCAACAAGATTATTAAGTTTGAAGGCTGCTACCACGGTCACAGCGATGCTCTTTTGGTCAAAGCCGGCTCTGGCTTACTGACCTTCGGTACACCGAGTTCTGCCGGTGTCCCTGCAGACGTGACTAAAGACACCATTGTTTTGGAATACAACAATTGCGACATGCTTGAAGAAACCTTCGAAAAAGAAGGTGACCAAATCGCCTGCGTTATCGTAGAAGCAATCGCAGGCAACATGAACATGGTTCCTGCTACTCGCGAATTCATCACCAAGATGCGCGAACTGACAGCAAAACACGGAACCGTGATGATTGTAGACGAAGTGATGACAGGCTTCCGAGTCGCTTTGCACGGCGCACAATCCTTATACGGCGTAACTCCTGATCTGACCATGTTCGGCAAAGTCATCGGCGGAGGCATGCCTGTTGCAGCCTTCGGCGGCAAAAAAGAAATTATGGACTGCATTGCACCGCTCGGCCCTGTCTATCAGGCCGGCACGCTCTCCGGCAACCCGGTTGCCGTTGCCTGCGGTCTTGCTACGTTGAAGGCCATTCAAGAACCGGGCTTCTACGACAGACTGTCCGTTCAAACAACCAAACTCATCAGCGGCTTGGTGCAAATTGCTAAAGAAGAAGGCGTTGCTTTCTCCGGACAATGTACCGGCGGTATGTTCGGCATTTACTTCCGTCCGACTTGTCCTGCCAGCTTCAAAGAAGTTATGGAATGCGACACCGATAAATTCAAGACTTTCTTCCATGCCATGCTTGATAACGGTGTTTACCTTGCTCCAAGTACTTTCGAAGCCGGCTTTGTCTCTATCACTCACGACGACTCCGTTCTGAGCAAGACTTTTGAAGCTGCACGAAAGGCCTTTAAAGAAGTTAGAAAGGTTCACGGATAATGAGAAGTTCTCTGCTTTTTCGCCTATTCTTTATTTTTATTTTTCTTTTTGGCATTCAAATTCAGGCCGCTCCTTGGGCGCCAAAAACCAAAAGCAATTTCGTAAAAGCAGAGCTTATCTCTTCTATGGCCGAAGCCACGCCCGGCTCGACCATAGAAGTCGGCCTGAAACTAACTCACGATCCTCATTGGCATACTTATTGGAAAGCCACCGGCGACAGCGGCCTTCCCACAGAGATCCAATGGACGCTCCCGGACGGATGGAAAGCCGGCGACATTCAGTGGCCGATTCCCAAAGTATTTAAGCTCGGGACGCTTATCAATTACGGTTATGACGGAGAAGTCCTTCTTCCCGTACAGATCACTATTCCCGCCGACCAGCCTCTTGGCTCCTCAGCCTCATTGAAAGCGGAGGTTTCTTGGCTCATGTGTGCGGAACAATGCGTTCCGGGTAGAGCCTCTCTTTCCTTAGATATTAAAGTTGGACCAAAGTCCGTTCCCTCTGACGCCTACGACATCTTCCAAGAAACACTCAAGGACATCCCATCCGACAGCATCCCCGTTACTGCAAAAATTGACCATTCAAAGAAACTTATTGAGTTGTCTTTTCCGGATAAAGGAGCATTAGAGAACGTCTACATCTTTGCCCAAACGGCAGATTCCATCTCTTATGGAGCACCGCAAGAGATTGTCCCAATGGCTAATGGTTTTTCCGTTTTCCTACACGCCACCGAATTTATTAATACAGGGGACACTTTCGAGGGATTAATTCTGGTTAACGACGGCAAGGAATCTCAAGGCGGCTGGGCTAAAAACTTCAGTGCACCGTTAAAAGAAGCCTCCTTAACGATTCCGGTTAAATCAGAACAACTGAATTTGTCTCAAGGCTCATTACTGATTTCAGCCTTCTTTGCCTTCCTCGGCGGCTTAATTCTGAATTTAATGCCTTGTGTCTTCCCTGTTCTTTCTTTGAAGATAATCGGCATCGTTGAAAACCGAGGCACTAAGAACTTGTTGCCTCACGGATTCGGATTCTTAGCAGGCATTTTGCTCACAATGCTTGTTCTGTCCAGCCTGCTTATTGCGGTTAAGTCGACGGGTGCAATGATCGGTTGGGGCTTCCAACTGCAATCTCCTTTCTTTGTCTGCGCTTTAGCAACCTTATTTATTGTTCTCTCGGTAAACCTTCTCGGATTTTTTGAATTTAGCTTCACCCCGCGAATTTCAGGAACTGCTGTAGCGAAAAAACGTTCTCCTTTTCTGGAGAGCTTCCTCACCGGGGTTCTTGCGGTTTTTGTGGCATCCCCCTGCACTGCTCCTTTCATGGGGGCTGCTCTGGGCTATGCGTTAAGTGCCTCTTATATTGAAACTTTGTTCATCTTCTTAGCCTTAGGCTTAGGCATGGCTCTGCCTTGGTTTTTACTCACCGTTTTCCCGTGGCTTACACGCTGGCTTCCTAAGCCGGGGCAATGGATGATCACATTCAAAAAGTGGATGGCTTTGCCTATGGGGTTAACAGCCCTTTGGCTCCTTTGGGTTTTATCTCAACAAATCAGTATTCTTGCGTTTGCCTGCATTTGTACAGGTCTTCTCTGGTGCTGTGCTGCCCTCTATTTTTACGGAAAGTTCCAATTCGGCAAGCTTTCGGCGAAACCCGTTGCCGCCGTTCTTGCTGCCGCAACATTATTTTTCGTAGGAGGAGGCTTAACGCTCTCAGCCATCTCTCCGGTACAAGAAGTCTACCAAGGAGCAGACAGTTGGTCCCCGCAAAAGGTGGACGATGCCCTCAAACAAGGAAAACGAGTATTTGTGGACTTCACGGCATCTTGGTGCTTAACATGTCAGGCCAACAAATTAGCCGTTCTGCGCACCTCTGAAGTCCAAAAAGCTTTCAAAGACAATGACTTTGTCGTGCTTGAAGCCGATTGGACGAACTACGATGAAAGAATCACAAAAGTCCTGGAACATTTCGGCAGAAGCGGAGTTCCTCTATATGTCGTTTATGAACCGGATGGGTCTACGGAAATTCTTCCGGAACTGCTGACACAAGAAATTGTTCTCAAGGCCATCAAAAAGAATACGAAATAATCGCCTGCTGATGAGTTCAACATGGAAAAAGGATGAGGAGGAGATAGACGCTTCTCCTCATTGTTTGTCCTCATGCGTTAACAAGTTCATAGTTCAAAACTCTAAATTCGAGGAGGAAGCCTGTAACATTCCTTACAGTTAAAATAAAAAGAAGATTCAATCATGGCTGTCGCATCCTCCTGGACATCTCGCTTAGGCTTCATTCTCGCCAGCGCCGGTTCTGCCGTGGGCTTGGGAGCAATTTGGAAATTCCCGTACTTAGCCGGAAACAACGGCGGTTCCGTTTTCCTTTTATCGTACTTATTATTCACCTTTACCGTTGGTGTAGCCATGCTCATCAGCGAGTATGTTGTCGGAAGAGCCGGGCGTGCCGGCCCTATCGGTTCCCTTACTAAAGTAGCAGGAAAGGGATGGAGAATTTTCGGTGCGATCGGAGTTCTGACGGCTTTCTTGATTCTGTGCTTTTACTCTTGTGTCGGCGGCTGGTGCATTAAGTACTTCATTGACGCATTATTCGGAAACGGCTTAGTTTCCAATGCCGATGAACTCAATAAAAATTTCGGCAATTTCGTCAGCAACGGCGTAATCGCCTATCTCTACCAGTTGGTATTCTTAGCCATCAACGCGTGGATAGTATCTCGCGGAGTCCAGAAAGGAATTGAACGTTTGGCAAAAGTTTTAATGCCGGTTCTTTTCGTACTTATGTTAATTCTTATTGTCAGAGGATTAACTCTTCCTGGTGCGATGCAAGGTCTGGAGTATTTGTTTAAGCCCAATTTCTCGGCTTTCACTACTGAAGCCGTCTTCAATGCGATGGGATTCACATTTTTCTCTCTGTCGCTTGGAGCAGCTGTGATGGTCACCTATGCCGGTTATCTTTCGGAAAAAGTTAACCTAGTCTCTTCGACTGCTTGGATTGCATTTTTAGCGATCTTATCTGCAGTCCTAGGCGGCTTAATGGTCATGCCCGCAGTGTTTGCTTTCAATCTCAGTCCGACAGCAGGCCCCGGTTTAACATTTGTCACGATGCCGGCCATTTTTTCCCAGATGCCTTTCGGCGCATTCTTCGCTGCTTTGTTTTATTTCTGCTTGGTAGTAGCTGCCATTACCAGCTCCATCTCAATGCTGGAAGCCGTAGTGGCGGCCGTTCTCACCTCCAGAGGAACTGACAACCGCTCAATTATTACTTGGATTATTACCGCTGTTGCGGCCGTCATCGGACTTTTCTGCACGTTAAGTTTCGGATCTCTGGCGGACTTTAAGATCTTCGGCAAGAACGTTTTCGATCTCCTCGATTTCCTAACAAGCAACGTCGGCATGCCGATTTCTGAGATCGGCTTCAGTCTAGTCGCCGCTTGGATTGCTTGGGAAGTCACCGCTAAACAGCTTGCGAGTGCCAAACCTGTAAACAAGACTCTTCTCTGGGTTATCAGAATTGGCATCGGCGTTTTAGCACCGCTGCTCATCATCACAGTAGTCCTCACCGGCATCTTTTAATAGCTTTTCATCAAGTTCCTTCTACGCCTATAACCGCAGAAGGAACTTTTTATTATTCACAATGAAATTATTTAACCCAGCAATGGGGATTTCTGTATGCGTGAGAGTGGAAAATTCCGCTTGTTTCGTTAATAATCAGTGATAAGAAGGCTCGTACATTTGTTCCTTAACCCAGGCTTTTATATCAACAGGAAACGTTATGGAGCACCGGCCGTTTCTTTGCGCGTTGCTAAGAATGTTAGCCGCTATTGAGCAACATACCTCTCTTACCTTTTCAAATGGAGGGTAAAGAGCTCCGCTGGCAAGATCTTCCTTGGTCACCATATCGGCTACAGTAAGGGATGCAATAAGAAAGTCTTCATCTTCTATTGTTGAAAGCTTCCCTAGAAGAGCAGCAAGACCAATAGCAGGATAGATATAAGCATTGTTTCCTTGGCGCGGAGTTAGTGTTTTGCCATTTAGATTCCATTGAGGAAATGGAGAACCGGTTGCTACCAACGCCCGACCTTCGGTTGCCCGATACGCCTCTTCCGGAGAACATTCAGATTTACTGTTTGGATTGGAAAGAGGAAAAATGATGGGCTGTTTGTTGAGTTTTCCCATCTCTCGGAGAACTTCCTCCGTAAAGGCACCCCCTGCAGTTGAAAGGCCAATAAGAGCGGTCGGTCTGATGGTACGAATACACTTTAGCAAATCTCGTTCCGGGGCCATCGATTTAGCATAAGGAGCATGACCGTGAGCACAATTAACACGATCTGAAGTAACAAGTCCATCTACATCGAAAAGATACATTTGGCTTCGGGCCTTCTCCAAAGAGGTGCCGTCAATGACATTCATAGCAGTGCAGAGCTGATCCGCAGATCCTGTTCCTGCCTCTCCTGCTCCGAAAAAAAGAACTCGTTCATCCGAAAGTTTCGAACCTTTTGCTCGTGCCGCTGCAATAAGGCCGGCTACTACTATACTGCCTGTTCCTTGAATATCATCGCTAAAACAACTGTAACGGTGTCTGAAGCGGGAAAGGAGAGCGAAAGCGTTTGCGTTGCCAAAGTCTTCGAACTGGATCACAGCACCAGGCCAGCGCTTTTTAATGTTGTCAACGATCTCTTCTAAGAACAAAAAATAGTCTTTTCCAGAGATCCGATGATGCCGATGACCGAGATAAAGCGGATCCTTGAGATAAGCCTCATTGTTTGTTCCCACGTCAATTGTAATAGGCAGCGTGCGCGATGGGTCAACACCTGCAAATGCAGTATAGAGGCCCAGTTTTCCAGCTGGGATCGGCATTCCGTTGATACCGAGATCTCCAAGTCCCAGAATGCGCTCTCCGTCGGTCATTACAATCATGTCTACATTTTTCTGAGAAACATTGGCGAGAATCTCATCTATGCGACCTCTTTCCTCCCAACTCAAAAACAAACCCTTAGGGAATCTCCAACAATGTGAATAGTTCAAGCAAAGTTCTGCTACAGCAGGTGTGTAGGCAATAGGAAGTATTTGGGAAACATGATTAATGAGAAGATAGAAAAAAAGTGTTTCGTTACTTGCATGGATTGTCTGGAGAAATAGTGCCTTTTGAAAAGGTGTATCGCATAACTCCAGTGTGCTAAGGACAGCCTGGGCTTGCAGCTGCAGTGTAGTTGGCACAGGGGGCAAGAGGCCCTCTAGATTGAGTTGGTGGCGAGCCTTCATCGTATACGCCGTGGAATGTGTGTTAGCCGCATCCAATAGTAAGTCAAGTCCTGTTTTCATATTTTTCTCCTTTGGTGAAGACTGTGATTCTGGCGTCCACTATAGGGCGTTGCACTGCTCTTGAAAATGGAAGATTAGAAACTTAAACTTGCAAAAACTACAACAAATAGTTGAGAATACATCCTGATGAAACCTTCAGAAAATATCCAAAACTGGCGCTTGTTGCATGCTCTAAATAAAAAAGGAACACTATCCTCTGCTGCCGAGGTGCTTGGAATTGAACTGTCGGAAGCCTCACGGAGAATTTCAAGTTTAGAGAAAGAGTGTCAAACGATTTTTTTAGATCGTAATAGTCGTCCGGCAAAAATCACTCTCGAGGCTAAGCGCCTAGACGTTCAGGCAGGGCGTATCGCTCGAGCTTATAACGCCGCTTTATTGCAGCTAGAGGCAATTCAGAAAGAACAAGTCGGTCGAAAACAAATACGAAATATCCGTATTAGCCTCCCGGCTAATTTTGACAAAGTACCGTTGCTTTGTGCTTTGTACGAATACGAGCAGAAGCATACCGACCTTCATTTGGAATTTTCCGCTGACAGCGGGATTGAAGCTCTTCTCGAGCATTTAACCGACATCTCAATGGCTGGATATCTTTGGCGTGGGAAAGGAGTCTACGCGCTCCCGATCGCCCAATGTTTTAATTTCATAATGGCCTCAACTCATTATCTAAGACGCTGGGGAGAGCCTCGAACCATTGATGAACTGCTCTCGGGCAAGCATCGCATTCTTATGCGCAATCGTAACAATCGCTTCTTTTCGGATAAGCTCACAAACGGTGAGCATACCGCCTACGTCCCTTCCTCTGCCGACATTTTTTACGGAGATGCAGCGGCTTGCCGTGAAATGTTGCTTTCAGGTTCAGGCATAGCCACCGATCTGAGTATTGGCTATGTGAGTGAATACATTGCGCAAGGGCTAGTTAAGCCGATTCTGGTGGGTTGGCACCGTGAGCCCTGGACTTTCTATGTGTATTGCCGCGCTGAGGATTCAGAAAATAACCTTATACGCACAATAATGGCTCATATAGCTCAAAAGGCTTTTAGCCAGATTTCTAATCAATGGGAATTTTGGTATGAAAGATTAGGTCTTCCTCGGCCTCCGGAGTTATCTCGGCCAGCAGACAAGAACGTAAGAATTACCAAATAACTTCTCTGTTATGTTGAGAAAAATTTCATAGTTGCGGAAAGAATACCTGAGTACAAGCTAGAAGGTCTTCATCGATAACTTCAGGAGGAACTTTTTATTATTCAAAATCAAATTATTCAAATTTAAATAATCTAGTTTTAAATAATTTGAAACTAAATTATTTAACTGTCAAAAAGTTTAACCTGTCTTCCGTAGGCTTGACTCAATCGGCTACGAGCTCCCTAATCGAAAAAAGAATCTTGAGAAAAACGGATAAAGGTTTATCGATTTATGACTTTCTGTTTGCAGCTTGGATAAAAAAACATTACTTTCAAACAAAACCTACTTACGGCCTCTAATTGCGATTCATGCGAGTTGCTGCAGGCTGCCTGTATGTTTTCCTAATCGCTCCATGCCTCTGCGTCGTAAAAAATGTCGGAAATAGTAAAATCTACCCAATCCAAGGAGTTTTTATGAAAGCCCAAACCTTATACGACAAAATAATTGAGCTTCACACTATTGAGAACTTAACAGCCGACGGTAAGGAGAGACTTGTATACATTGACAGAACGGTAGTCAATGAGTACACCAGTCCGCAAGCCTTTTCTCTCTTACGGGAAAACAAACTTCAAGTTTGGCGTCCCTGCGCCACACTCGGCACGGTAGATCACGTTAATTCAAGCGCTCCTGATCGAACCGAATTTCCTTCAGAAGAGAATTCATGTACCCAAGTTAAATATCTTCTGAAAAACGGCACGGATTTTAATTTTAAAGTCCTCAATAACGGCAACCCAAAGCAAGGCATTGAACATGTCGTCATGGTCGAACGAGGAAAGGTTCTTCCCGGAATGCTTATCGGTGCCGGCGACAGCCACACAGCCATGTACGGCGCTCTCGGAGCAGTTGCATATGGAATCGGGACTTCTGATATTTATCATTACCTCGCAACTTCTACCCTTCGCTATAAAAAGCTCAAGAATATGAGAGTCTGCGTTACCGGCCAGAGAGGCGCAGGAGTTTCGGCCAAAGACATTATTCTTTTCATTGTCAAAAAACTCGGAGCCGGCGGATGTACAGGTCACTGCGTTGAATTCTGCGGTCCGGTCATCAGCGACTTAACAGCAGAAGAAAGACTTACTCTATGCAATATGGCGGTCGAATGCGCAGCTCGTTCTTCAGTCATCGCCCCGGATGAAAAAGTATTCGAATATCTGAAAGGCAAGGAATGCAGTCCCACCGGCAAACTTTGGGACGAAGCCGTCAGCTTTTGGAGAACTTTAAGATCCGATTCCGACGCCGCTTTTGATAAGGAAGAAACTATTGACATCACAAGCTTAGAGCCCTCTGTTACCTGGGGCACTAGTCCCGATCAGAATTGTTTTATTTCCGAGGCTATTCCAAATCCGGAAGAAATCGAAGATCCTAAAGTTAGAGCCGATTTCGAAAGAGCCCTCTCGTATATGGGATTGAAAGCCGGACAAAAAATTAAAGGCTTGCCGATTACTCATGCGTTCATTGGTTCCTGCACAAATTCAAGAATCGAAGATCTTCGGGCTGCTGCCGCTGTCTTAAAAGGCAAGAAACTGGCCCCAGGTGTCTGGGCAATGGTCGTCCCGGGGAGCACACAAGTCCGTGCTCAAGCTGAACGGGAAGGAATCGACAAAATTTTCAAAGATGCAGGTTGGGAATGGAGAAATTCCGGCTGCTCTCTTTGTTTAGCAATGAACGGGGACATTCTCGGCGCACAAGATCGTTGTCTCTCGGCGACCAACCGCAACTTTGAGGGACGGCAGGGAGTTCAAACCAGGACTCACTTAGCCAGTCCTCAAATGGTCGCTCTAGCCAGTGTTAAGGGTTTTATTGCTGACATTCGGGAGGAATAGTTATATGTCTCAATTCACACAACTGACAGCTGTCGCTGCTCCGATGCCGGCATCCAATATTGATACTGACATCATCATGCCCAAAGCCTTCTTAAAAAGAATTGATAAAGAAGGCCTCCTCGATGGGCTTTTCCATGACGTCCGCTTAGACAAAGACGGGAGCGAAAGAAAAGATTTTGTTCTCAATCAAGAAGAATTTAGACGTGCTGAGATTTTGGTAACGGGTCCTAATTTCGGATGCGGTTCTTCTCGTGAACATGCCGTATGGGGTCTTCAAAAGAGAGGCATTAAATGTCTGATCGGATCCTCATTTGCCGGTATTTTCTTTGACAACTGCGCTAATAACGGCATCTTAGCTATCGTTGTCGGACCGGAGTGTGCGTCCTCTTTGATGCAAGAGCTGTCCACAAACGAATCAAAGAGTATTACCATAGACTTGGAGGCACAGACTATAAATACGCCTTCGGGAACCGTCATTGCTTTCGACATTGAACCTTCAAGGAAGGAAAAGCTGCTTAAGGGCTTAGATCCTGTAGGTTTAACGCTGAAATCTAAAGACAAAATAAAAAGATTTGAAGAAAAATACTTTAAGCAATTCCCTTGGCTTGCTTGATAAAGAATAACTCTCTCGCATCATTTAGTGTTGAGGTTTGAATGAACTGGAAGATTTCGCTAGGAATTCTGACAACTTGTACGGTTCTCATGTCGATGAGCTATACCATGCTCATTCCTTTCCTACCCATGTACCTCATTCAAGATTTGGGAGTGGCCAAAGCAGATGTAGACATGTGGTCGGGCCTTATCTTTTCGGTTACCTTTCTTATCAGCGGCATCATGGCTCCTATTTGGGGGGCTCTTGCCGATAAGAAGAGCAGAAAGTTAATGGCTTTGCGCGCTGGGTTCTGTTTAGCGATAACTTATTTTCTCGGTGGTATTGTTACCAATCCTTGGGAACTATTCGGAGTTCGATTCATTCAAGGCCTTTCAGCCGGCTTATGGCCTGCTCTTCTAGCCATTATTTCGGCAAGTTCTCCAAAACTAAAACTTGGATTTTGTTTAGGCGTAATGCAAGGAGGCATGACTGCCGGAGGCGTTCTCGGACCCCTATTCGGCGGTTTGTTGGCTGACCAGTTCGGGATGCGCGCCTCCTTCTTTATCGCGGGCGCCGCACTTTTCATTATTTCCTGCGTCATCCTTTTCTACATTAAAGAAGAACCCAGAAAGCCAAACCCGAACGCCAAACCTGTCAAAGTTTGGGACTTCTCGTTGTTAAAGATTCCTGCCGTCAAACGTATGCTGATCTGCGCCGGAATCGTTCAAATGAGTATTTTGCTTACCCAGCCAATCATGCCGTTATACGTTGCAGAACTCCAGGGCTCAATGGATAAAATCGTTCTGGTTTCCGGAATTGTGTTTTCCATCGTTGGTGTTTCGGGCGTCATTGCCTCTCCTATTTGGGGCATTCTGGGTCAGAACTGGGGCTATCGCCAAGTACTTTACTTGGCTCTTTTCGGCTCGGCAATTTTCGGCATTGTTCAAGTCTTTCCGTCTTCTTTAGAGGGATTTACTATTTGGCGTTTCATCGGCGGATTAACTTTTGCCGGAATTTTCCCTGCTATTAATGCAGTTCTTACAATTTCGACATCTCCGGCTGACAAAGGCCGTGTTTTCGGGTTATCTTACTTAGCCCAGCAGATCGGTTCAGTGATGGGACCAATTTTCGGCGGTATGCTCGCCGCGGCTTTCTCCTACAAGATTATTATCGGAGTCTCCGGTGCTATTCTTCTGCCGTTAGTGTTTTATCTCTGGATTAATCGACCGAAAGAGAAAGTCATGGCAACCGGCACACCTCTGGAAAAAGACCACTAAACTCAATTTTTACGAAAGAACATTATGAAATTCAGTCAGATGCTTAGCTCCTGTTGGGAGAAAAATGATTCCTTACTGTGCATCGGTTTGGATCCGACACCGGCAAAATTTCCGGAAAAGTTTAAAACTTCCTCTCGCCCGATCTTCGATTTCTGCACTGAAATCGTAGATGCAACAGCAGATTTAGTCTGTGCTTTTAAGCCTCAAATTGCCTACTTCTCGTCATCGAGCGCCGAACAGGAACTCATTGACATTATTGACTGGATCCACACTAACCACCCCGGCATCCCGGTCATTCTCGACGCAAAAAGAGGAGATATCGGAAGCACGGCGGCTCATTACGCTAAAGAAGTTTTTGAACGCTTTAAAGCTGACTGCGTTACTCTGTCACCGTACATGGGCAAAGACTCTGTTGAACCTTACCTTGAATACGCTGAAAAGGGAGAATTTGTTCTTTGCCGAACCAGCAACAAAGGCGGCGATGACTTCCAGATGCTTGATGTCGGAGGAGTCCCTCTCTACATCAAGGTTGCTGAGAAAGTCGCCGAATGGAATACCAATGGTCAGATGGGTTTAGTCATCGGTGCCACTTATCCTGAAGAACTAAAAAAAGCCCGTGCAGTCGTTCCTGACCTTACATTCTTAGTCCCCGGCATCGGAGCACAAGGCGGCGACATTAACGCCGCAGTAAAAGCCGGAATGAACAAGGAGAAGACAGGTTTAGTCATCAACTCCAGCCGTGCCATCCTTTACGCATCTAAAGAAGCGGATTTTGCCGAAAAAGCCAGAGCTGAAGCACTAAAGACAAGGGACGCAATCAATAAAGCACGCGGTTAAACTTCCCGCGTCACAGTCTCTCTAGGGGGCTCCCAGTAGGGACGGACTATATCTTCTTTCTGAGAAAAGAATTTCTTCAGTCTGTCCCGGAACCACTCCATAAAGATCCGATGACGCCGCACTCTCCAGTGAGAAGTCGACGTTATGATAAAACATTCATGAGGCGGATTTACCCAACCGGGAAGGATAGGAATCAGCTTTCCTGCGGCAATTTCTTCCGCACAATGAATTAACGGCAGATCGACGGCTAGACCCATTCCATCAAGCACGGACCTTCTGATTGCCAGGATATTGGCGACTTTCATAATGTTGCCGCAAACCACTTCTTCTTCGATCCCGTTCTTCACGAGAACCTTCGTGGGGTTTCTAACGGTTCCCGAATAAAGCAAAACGCGGTGATTTACCAAATCTCTCGGATGCAGCGGCATCCCGTACTTTTTGATGTATTCCGGTGAAGCAACCGGGACGTAGACGTTTCTTCCGCGGGAGAAACTAACGATTCTCGCGTCCTTAGGCTTGTAGGTAACCACGGCAATATCAGAACGGTATTGAAGAATATCTTGGATTGCTCCGCCCCCTCCGACTTCAAAGCTGATATCCGGATACATCACGTTAAATTCCATCAGCATCGGCATCATGAATCGAGTAACGAACCCAGGAGCTAAGGAAAGCCGGATTTTGCCGCTAAGTTGAGAAGAGCCCTGCTGCAAATCTGAAATCATCTCGTTGTGCATTTGAAGCAAAGGAACGATGTGACTCCTGGCTCTTTCGCCGACTTGCGTTAACTGCAAAGGCCGAGAATTACGCGAAAAAAGATCCTGACCAAGGGCTTTTTCCAGCCCTCCGATTGAACGCGAAACCGTAGAGACGTCAATGTCAAAATCGGCGGCAGTATCGGAGAAACTTCCAGTCCTGCAAAGGCTCACGAAAATTCTCCAGGCGTTGAGATCGTTTAACTTAGTCATTGGGATTCCTTTTTCGCAGAGTCTAATTACCTCTTGCAATTTCAACAATAACTTTGCATTTCACGCAAAACCGCCTTGCAGAAATCGCCAGATGTGGTGAGAGAAAACCTCAATACCAAAACAAGGGATATTTTATTTAAGCAATTTAAGTTAGAGGTTTATATTTCGGGATCTCACTGATTTTTAAAGGGGTATCCCTATTAGAGATACCGAGGATTTAAAAACCTTCGTCCTCGCATCTTTCTTTTATTCTAGGTAAAAAGAATCCGGCTTTGCGCCAACAATTTGCATTCTCCGCAAAGTGCTTTTGAAGAACTTGCCTAGTCTTTTCTCTGAATCAAAGGCAATATAAAAGAACAAAAATATTCATACTTTCCCACGGAGTTTCTATGGCAGTAAGAGACGAATTCTTTTGGTTAAGCAAGGTTAACCAAGCCACAATAGTTATCAACAGCAAGCTCGGCCTTCTTCCTAAGCCAATCGCAATTGAAGCGGCCAGAGCTCTCAGAGAAGTTATCGCCGACGGCGAAAAAGATCCCGCTCTTCGTCCTAAGACTTACATCACCTTTGAGCCAAAGATGATTGCAAAAAGCGGCCCTGAAATCACGATTATGCATGCAGGCAGATCCAGCCAAGACATTCATGCTACCTACCGTGCAGCCACTCTTCGTGAAAAGGCCCTTGAAGTTGCCGACGGTCTTCTTACCGTCTTGAAAACTATCGAAAAACTGGCTATAAAACACAGAGATGTTGTATTGCCCAACTACACCAACGGTGTTGCCGCTCAGCCCAACGCCTACAGCCATTACTTGATCGCTTTCTTGTACGGATTCCTGAGAGATTTCGCCCGTTTGGAAGAATTCTACGAAAGACTTAATGTCTGCCCGATGGGTTCAACCGTATTAAACGGTACTTGCTGGCCTCTGGACAGAAGAGAAATGGCCAAGAGACTCGGTTTCTCCGGCATTGCCTACAATGCTTTTGACGCCACTCAGGTTGCTCAATCCGATTTGCCTGTTGAATTCTCTTCCATTGTTACCGCTATCGCCATCCATATCACTTCTTTCCTAACAGACTTGATGGTGCAGTACGCCCAACCTCGTCCTTGGATCCTTTTACAGGAAGGCGGAGACAATACTTACGTTTCTTCCGCAATGCCTCAGAAACGCAACCCCGGCTTGGTCAACAACTGCCGCACGGAAGCCAGCGAAGTTATCGGACAAGCACAAGGCGTGGTATTCCGCGCCCACAACCTTGAAACCGGTATGCTGGATCCGAAAAAACAAGATCTCCATGCTGCTTTAGGCAATCGTGCCGTCAATATGCTCAAGCTGTTCAACAAGGTCCTCAATGCCCTTGTCGTTGATAAAGAACGTGCTCTTGAAGAACTTAATAACGACTGGACCGCGAGCCAGGAAGTCGCTGATGTCTTAATGCACGAATTCGGTCTTCCGTTCCGCGTAGGCCATCACGTTGCCAGCCAGATGGTCAGCTTCGCCCGTGCCAACAAGATTCTTCCTCTGGACTTCCCTTATGAAGAAATGAAGAGAATCTACAAAGAAGTCATTGAAAAAGAATATCCGACTGCCAGTTCAGAGCTTCCGATGTCTCTGGAAAGATTTAAGGCTGCCTTGGATCCCGTTGCCATCATCAACAACCGCAAAACCGAGGGTGGTCCTCAGCCGGCTGAAATTGAGAAGATGCTTCAGGATGTCAAAGATAAAAACGAAAAACGCACACAATGGCTTGAAAAACAAGTCACTCAAATTAATCAATCCCTTCAAAACCTTGAATCTGAATTTAATCAAATAGGAGAATAACCATGTTAATGCTTATGCCATGGTTTGCTTTAATTGTCACGATTATTACCGGGTGGCTGATTATCAAACGCTATCCGACGGCAATGGTCTTATTATTTGCCGGTTTAGCAATGTTTGTTTTCGCCGTTCTTTGCGGCGTTAGCGGCTTTCTTCCGAAAGGCGTCAAGCCATCAGGCTTCATCTGGTTTGACATCTTTGATTTACTAAGAACAATTGCTACCAAACAAGCTTCAGGCATCGGCTTCCTGATTATGGTCGCCGGCGGCTTCGCAGCTTATATGGATAAGATTGGCGCCGCCAGAGCTTTGGTTAATGTCTGCATTAAGCCCTTAAAAGCTCTTTCTTCTCCGTATCTCGTTTTAGTTCTCGGCTACTTCATCGGTCAGACTTTGGTCCTTGTTATACCGAGTGCGGCCGGTCTTGCTATGCTGCTCTTAGTGGCTCTTTTCCCGATTCTTCTCGGTGTAGGCGTCTCTCCGGCAGCTGCTGCATCCGTTATCGGTACAACAGCAGGCATGGTTCTCGGGCCAGCCGGCGGAACTGCAAACCTTGCCGCTAAAACAGCCGGTTTAGATCCGATTATCTACTTTGTAGAATGCCAGCTTCCGGTTGCGATTCCAACATTGATTGTTGTCGGCATTGCCCACTACATTGTTCAGAAGTACTACGACAAGAAGAATGACGATGTTTATACTCAGGCCATTCTTACTCAAAAAGAAGATGTTCGCGATGTTCCTAACTGGTATGCCATTCTTCCATGCCTGCCAATCGCTTTGATGATCATCTTCAGCAAACTCGTTTATTCAGCAATCAAACTCAATACTATTTCTGCGCTCCTTTTGGTTTGGATCCTTACTGTCATCATCGAATTAATCAGAAGAAGACAACCTAAGGAAGTATTGAAAGACGGTCAGCTCATCTTCAAATCCATGGGCGGAATGTTTGCTTCCATCGTTGCCTTGATTATCTGTGCCGAGTTCTTTGCCAACGGTCTTAAAGTTACCGGACTTATCGATGCCCTCATTTCTCACGCTCAGCATTTAGGTCTCGGTTTGAACGGCATGACCATTGTTCTCACAGGTGTTGTCGGTCTCGTCACATTCCTTACCGGTTCCGGTGTAGGTGCCTTCTCCAGCTTTGCTGCATTAGCTCCTGACGTTGCAGGCGGTTTAGGCGGAACAGCTGCCGCTTTCGTTACCCCGATGCAGTTTGCTTCCGGCATGCTTCGCGCCATGTCTCCGGTTGCCGGTGTGATCATTGCTGTGGCCGGTGCAGCAGGCGTCTCCCCGATGGCAATCGTCAGAAGAAACTGGATCCCGATGATGGTCGGTATGCTCTCTGTCTTCATCTGCAACTATATCTTCCTAGGATAGCAATCTTCTCTAGGACGCAAAAACCGCCAAAAGGCGGTTTTTGTTTGTCAACATAATTTGGAATTCGTACGGCTATTACACACCGTCAGGACTAGTCCAATTTGGTTCCTGCAGAGGCATCTTGGGGCTCTTCAAGGCCGACTCAGGGAAGTCCAATCTTTCAGGCAGCTTCTTTTCTTTGGCAATTGCCAAATGAAGTACGCTCAAAGCAATAGAAGGCCAAATATCAAACACCCATTGAGGAGGCTCGGCCTGAAGTTTGGCTTCATAGTCCTTAACGGCAGACTTCACGCCTTTCTTTGTATTGTCTGATTCGTAGCCCATCTGATGCATAAAAGCCAAAACCAAAGCGTCAAAATCCGCATTGGGATCTTGTGAGGGCGGCACTTTAAACGTCAAAATAGTCTCCTTTTTTCTGTTAAAGCTAAATAGACAAGTCTTAGCTTACAGTCTTAATCAGTTATTGCTGAGCACTCGGGGCATTTTGAGCAGAGGGAGCACCTTGCTGGTACTGTCCCGGTTGAACAGGAACCAAGATTTCTTCCTGAGGAACCGGCTGCGGAGCTATTTGCATCTGAGAAGGCTGTTGTACCTGAGGAGCTTGTTCGCTCGGTTGTACCTGCGGTGCCGGCTGAGCAGGCTGCTGTGGTTCTACAGACGGAGCAGGCATTACTTCAGGAGGTAGCGGTGTGACAGCCTGAGGAACCATCTCAGCTGCTTGCTTCTGGATGTCCATGAATGTAGCCAAAGAACCGGCGATATAACCCATACCGACCAAAGCTTCGTCGCGGGTCACGTCAACACCTTCTGCCTTAGCTTTGTTCATTAAAAATTCAGTAGCTTTGTCCAACTCTTCCTGAGTAACCGGGAACTTGCCGCTGTTTTGCATAGTAACGAGTTTATTGATGACTACAGCAGCCGGACCAAATTGATTTGCATTTTCAAATTGATTTGCACTTTGTGGTGCCGGAGCTTCAGCTTGCGGCGCAGGGATTGGAGCCTGTGCTTGCTGAGCGAAAGCAGTAGAACCAAAAGCGAGCGCCGCTGCAAGAGAAACAGCTACTAATTTGAAACCTTTCATTTGTGTCTCCTAAAACACATTCGGATGCGGGTCAATATACTCTTTGGCCTGAAAAACGATCACCTCCAGGGGCCTTATATTTCCCGAATTGGTATTTAATTTTTAAGGAAAAATCCTCGAAAAGCCACACCGCAAAAGAGTTCCGAGCCTCATGAAATTCACTGCTCCAAAAAGTAACGTTTGTTTCAAAGTTTCTCTTTCTGGGATCTTGGAAAAATCCTTTGAAAACGTTTGAAAGAGAAGAGACAACGATATTTTTCCAACCTGAGCGGCACTGTTTAAATTTTCAAATTGCTTATTTTAGTGGGTATTTCTACTTATTTTCTAAGGGTTGTCCATAATCGAAAGAAACAGGAATATTTTTTGTTAATTAACTAACTATACGCATAAGGTTCACTATGATTACTATCCAAGATGTATTAAGCCCGCGTACAGAATCGAAATGCTCCCGCCTTAGAGGAGCCAAAGTTGGTTCAACTCTCTGCCAATACTGCGCAGTCGGTTGTTCTCAGTTGGCCTTCTTCCAAGACAAAACGTTGGTGGACATTGAAGGAGATCCCCGAAGTCAGGTAAACCAAGGCAGACTCTGTCCTAAAGGCGGTTCAACATATGCTCTTGTGGACAATCCCTATCGTGTTACGAAGCCGTTGTACCGAGCTCCGGGATCCGACAAGTGGCAGGAAGTCACCCTTGATTGGATTCTTGATGAAGTTGCCAAGAGAATTTGGGACAGCCGAGCAAAAGGATTCATTGAGAAAGACGAAAACGGACTTACCGTCAACCAAGTTCCGAATATTGGTTTTATCGGCGGTTCTGCAAACGATAACGAGGAATGCTATTTATTCCGTAAGCTGTTTACCGGCGGCTTAGGCCTCATGCCGGTTGAGAACTCCGCCCGCTATTGCCACTCGACAACTGTTGCGGCTTTGTCGCCTACTTTCGGCTTCGGCGCATGCACTAATCCCCCAAGAGATTTGCTCAACAGTGACTGTATCGTCATCATGGGCTCCAATATGTCTGAAGCTCACCCGGTTGCCTTTTACTGGCCTATGCAGGCCAAAAAGAAAGGTGCGGCTACGATTCACATTGATCCTCGCTACACGAGAACAAGCGCAGCCTGCGACCATCATGTTCATATCCGCCCGGCCACTGACATTGCCTTCATTTACGCAGTTATCAAATACATTCTGGACAACGACTTATGGTTCCATGAATATGTATTGAACTATACGAACGCAGCCACCCTAATTAATCCGGGATTTAAATTTGACCAGGTCACCGGCATGTTTAACGGCTGGAATCCTGAAACCAATTCTTATTCTCTGGAACCTGATTCTTGGGATTATCAGTACGAAATCAATCCTGACGGCACTAAAGGAAAACCAAAAACCGACCCGACGCTTCAAGATCCGAACTGCGTGTTCCAGCTGCTGAAGAAACAGGTTGAGAAATACACGCCGGAGGCCGTAGCGGATACGTGCGGATGCCGTCCTGCAGACATTATCAAGGTCGCAGAATTGATGGCCCGCAATTCCGGCCGCGATAAGACAACTGCTTTCTGTTATGCCACAGGCTTTACTCAGCACAGTGACGGCACGCAGATTATTCGCTCAGTAGCCATTCTCCAGCTTCTGCTTGGAAATATCGGACGTCCGGGCGGCGGCATTCTTGCCCTGCGCGGTCACTCGAACGTGCAAGGCGCTACAGATATTCCGACTCTCTTCGCAGCACTTCCGAACTACATTCCTATGCCGGAAGCAAAACCGGGTAATGCCACACTCAAAGACTATCTAGCAAACGGCCATGCTTTCTGCGATGCACGCGATAAATCCAAGGGTATGTGGAAATTGGAAACCGAAAGAGGATCTTGGGCTGCTTTGCCGAACTACATGATCAGTCTTCTTAAGGCTTGGTACGGGGACGGAGCAACCAAAGAAAATGAATACGGCTACCAGCATCTGCCGAAACTTCCCGGAGATGAGTCGTTAACAATCACAATGGAACGAGCCCTAGAAGGAAAAGTCGACGGTTTGATTGTTTTTGGTCAGAACATTGCAGTAACCAACCCGAATACGGGCTGGAGCCGTGACGCCATAAGAAACCTGAAATGGCTTGTCGTCTGCGATATGTTTGAAAACGAGACGGCCTCCGTTTGGTATGCCGATCCTGATGCTCCTGATCCATCAAAATGCAAGACGGAAGTCTTCCTCCTGCCGACCAATGCTCTGATTGAAAAAGACGGCTCTGCCAACAATACAGAGCGTTTGATGCAATGGCACGACAGAGTTAAAGAAGCTCCGGGAGACTGCAGATCTGATGCTTGGTGGATTTACCAGCTCGGTCTTCGTTTCAAGAAGATGGCAGAACAGTCGATGCTGCCGCGTGATGAAGGGATGAGGACGCTGACCTGGAATTACGGCATGGCGCCAAATGCTGTTAACGTTATGGGACTGCCTGCCGTCGAAGGAGACGCAGATATCAACGCCGTGGCTCTTGAAATGAACGGCGTCAATTTGGAAACCAAGGAACCGATTCAATCCAGCGGCGAACTAAAAGCTGACGGCACTACTATTTGCGGATGCCGTTTGCTAGCCGGCTTTATCGATAAGGAAGGCAACAACCTGATGAAGAGAAGAGAGCCCGGGGAAGTTGATCATGAACTTGATCTGACCTACCGTGTTTCTTGGCCTACAAATACTCGAATCCTTTACAACCGCTGCTCAGCAGATCCGGAAGGGAAGCCCTGGTCAGAAAATAAGAAGCTGATTTGGTGGGATGAGCTTCAAAAGAAGTGGGTTGGCTATGACAAACCTAACTTCGATGAAACCAAAGCCCCGGACTATGTACCTCCGGAGGGTGCCAAAGGCGGAGCTGCGTTAGCCGGCACCGAACCGTTTACCGTCCATTCCGACGGCAAAGCCTGGCTCTTTGTACCTTATGGAATTAAAGAAGGTCCGTTCCCAGTCTTCTACGAACCTGCAGAATCCCCGTACAAAGACGCTTTCTTCAAGAATAGCAAGACTCCGGGAATAATCACTATGGATAGCGATTTGAACAAGCTCGCTCCTCAGGGCGATCCTATGTTCCCGACAGCCATGACAACCTATCACATGACCGAACATTGGCTAAGCGGCGCAATGACGCGACATGTTCCATGGCTTGTCCAGCTGCAGCCGCAAACCTTTATCGAAATTTCTCCAGAAATGGCAGAAGAAATCGGTATTCAATCCGGCAGCTATGTGACGGTTAAAAACCTGAGAAATTCTCTTCAGGTTAAAGCCCTGGTAACACCGCGACTCAGAAGCGGCATCGTTCACGGCAAACCCTCAAGCATCGTCGGCTCCTTTGTCTGCTCAGGCTACAAGGGCAATATGGTCAGTGCCATTACCAACGACTTAAGCCCGGCTATCGAAGCTCCTGACGGCTTAATCCCGGCATCTAAAGGCTTTGTGGTGAAAGTTGAAAAAGGCGATCCGGCTAAAGTTGAAAAACTTGTTCCGGAAAAGATTCAATATCCGGAAGCGATGATTGCGCCGATTCCTAATACTCCGTGGGCCTCTCAGCCAGAAGGGAGGAGCTAATCATGAAATTAAAAGAAAGCAACATTTTTAATCTTATCAGCAAGGCCTTCCCTGCCGGTTCTCCCAAGAAGGAAGGAAGATTCGCTCCGATATACGGCCTTTTTGAACGTCGTGAGCCAAAACCGACCCAGACCGAAATGGCGTTCTTTACCGATACTTCCATCTGCACCGGATGCAAATCCTGCGAAGTAGCCTGCAAGCAGTGGAATCAGTTAAAGGCTCCCACACCCAAGTGGTCCGGGGACAGCTACGACAATACTCAGGATCTTTCCTATCTGAACTGGCGTCACGTTAAATTCATCGAAAGATTCCCGGAGAAAAATGAAGTTAATCATCCCGCTCCGAAGAACATCGACAATTTACTGACTGAAAAGAAAACCGGTGAATGGCTCTTTATGGCAGATCAATGCAAACACTGCCGTCAGTCTCCATGCCATCAAGCCTGTCCGACCGGCGCCATTATGCGCAATGAATTCGGCGGAGTTTACTATCAGACCGATATTTGCATGGGCTGCGGAATGTGTATTGCAGCTTGTCCTTTCGGTGTTCCGGAAATCAATCCGAATACCGGCCACTCCGTTAAGTGCGCTGAGTGCTATGACCGTTTACGCGACGGCCTAAGACCTGCTTGCGTTACTGCCTGCACCACCGGCGCCATCGATTTCGGGCCACGTGAAGTCATGGTTGAAAAAGCCCGAGCAAGACTGAAATTCCTACACGAACATGGTCACCCGGAAGCCAACCTCTACGGATGCGATGACTTCGAGCATTACAGTTCGTTAAATTCCTTCTACTTGCTTATGGACAAACCGTCTGTCTATGGCCTTCCTGAGAATCCGGTTACACCGACTGAACATATGCCGATGGACTATCTCAGAGCAGCGGCAACACTGATTTTGTGCAGTGCCGTCGTGGTTGGAACTTTAATGTAAGGGAGAGGAATAATGAAAGAAAAGACTTGGGTTAGCGGTTCATTATCGCCCTACCAGCTGCACGATATTACTCACCGCCCTGACTGGGAAAACCTCATTGTTTGGGATGCCTATCTCAACAATATGACTTCCGGCTTCATGGTCATCACAGGACTTGCGTGGATGGCTGGTCCGGGTTATTTCACAGCACTCTTACCATGGGCAATTACGGTTGCTCTGGCAATCGTGGTATTGGATTTACTCCTGTTGATTTTTGACTTAGGAGATCCTTTCCGCTTCACAAACGCCATGCGAGTGATGAGATTTACCTCTCCTCTTTCGGTTGGCGTATGGGGACTTGCCAGCTATGCCACATGTGTAGGATTTGCCGTCGGTCTTTATTGGCTGTCATACATTTCGGCTCACACCACAGACTTCTTGAATCCGTATATCGACGTTCTGGATATGTTGACAAGGATGTTTGTGATACTGGCTTTCTTAGGTGCTCTGGTGGTTATCTGCTACAAAGGCGTAGCCTTCAGCTGCACTTCTCAGCCGGGAGTTAAAAATGCAAGATGGCTGACAAGCTTCATGGTTGCTGATGCCATGCTGATGGGTTTAGGCGTCTATTCCATCATGGCCGCTATTCTGCAGGCTCCGGAAGCTATCGCCTATTTAATGCTTCCGACCCTGATCCTGATTATTGCCAGATGTATTGCCTTCTACTTGCTCAGCTTAGATCTCAACCCGAGAGCCAAGCTGACCACCAGCAAGATGGAAAACTTCTGGGTTAAGTTTTCAGTTTATATTCTCGGCGGCGTGATCGCTTTCGGATGCTGCTTCATCGGCCCGTTAGGAGTTACCGTTGCCGGCGTGATAGCACTGGTGGTAGGCCTTATTGAAAGATATTGGATTATCAGCACCACAAAGAGGATTTAATTTAATTAACTAAGGGATAAAGCGGTCTTCGGGCCGCTTTTTCATTGCTCATCGGTCTTTTTGCCGGTGATAAGGCGGAATAATGAGAGCCAGCCTTTTACAAAAATCCCGACACAAATGGCCGAGATAATCGTTCCTTCTCGGATGCCGTGAAGTTCTTTGAAGAAAAAGTAACTCAGCAAAACTGCCAAAACCACCAGCATCACATCATTGAAAACTTTTACTTTTGGGAAAGGTTTTCCTGAGAATAAAGCCATTGCAACGACCAGGCCTTCTCCCGGCAGCACAGCAGCTTTGGAATAGATCTCTAACGAAACGCCAAGTGCAAGAACGGCATTGCCAAGCATACTGAATGCGATTTGGTGCCAGTAAGTTGCAAGCTCGATTGTCTGAACCCAGCTCATCGAGAAATCGATGAGGACTGAGAAGAAATAAGTCATCGGCAGCTGCAGCAAAAGCACAAGCCATTTGACGTTTTTGCGCAGCAGTATCAACTGACCCAGAATCATTGCTAGGTTGATAATCAAAGTTGTCTGGCCGAACGTTAAACCTGAGATATAAGAAGAAACCAGCGGCAATGCGCTGATAGGAGTGGTGCCCAAGCCGGCAACGGTAACGATACTGATGCCCAGACTCATGACAGAGAGTCCTAAAAGAAAAATAGCCCAATTAATAATGTGTGTGTTCAATCCTTTCTCCGCAGAATACTGAATTTTACTATATGAAAAATATTTTCACATAAAGATAACCCCGCAGCATATTCATACCGTATTCTGCTGTTTTACTCACATTGGGCCTAAATAAAAATAGATTTTCTTTTTACAAGTGATAACGTAAGATCCTATTAAAAAAGTTACAGGGTCCGTTAATTTTTTTGGAGACGCCATGATTAAATTTCCAGCTCTTTTTGCCGCGCTTATTTTTTCCGCCTCTGCGTACGCTCACTTCGGCAGCGTTCTTCCCGATAAGCAAATTGTGGAAAATCAAAAAGATAATGTGTTGACATTAACAGCCGCCTTTAATCATCCGATGGAACAAACCGGCATGACAATGGACAAGCCGCAGAAATTCAGCGTTTTTAAAGATAATCAGGCCCAAGACTTAACTTCAACATTAAAGCCAGCCACCGTGCTTGGCAAAGAGGCCTGGACAACACAATACAAAATCTCCAGACCGGGCTTGTACCAGTTCCTTCTTGAGCCCGCTCCTTACTGGGAACCGGCCGAAGATAAGTTCATCATCCATTACTCTAAGTTGTATGTTCCGGCTTATGGCGTAGAGGAAGGCTGGGAAAATCCTTTGGGAGTTAAAACTGAAATCGTTCCTCTGACTCGGCCTTTCGGCAACTATGTCGGCAACATTTTCCGAGGCAAAGTTCTAGTTGATGGGAAACCCGCCGCCAACACCCCTGTTGAAGTTGAGTTCTACAACAAAGGAAAGACTGCCGAAGCGCCTAACGATATTTTTGTCACCCAAACTGTGATGACCGACGAACAAGGCATATTCAGTTACTCCGTCCCTTGGGCCGGTTGGTGGGGCTTTGCCGCTTTGACAGATGCCGACTACCAGATGAAAAAAGACGGTGCCGACAAAGATGTTGAACTTGGTGCTGTATTATGGACGGAATTTGTCTCTCCCAAGTTAAAGAAATAAATGCATATTGCTGAAGGAGTTCTATCTGCACCCGTACTGATTACGGGCGCAGTGGTTGCTGCGGCCGGAGTCGCGTATGGATTGAAAAAGATACCGGCCAATCATTTAATGCTGGCCAGCTTATTAGGATCTGCATTTTTTGTGGCCAGCCTAATTCACGTCCCGATTGGTTTTTCCAGCGCACATCTTATTCTCAATGGACTCATCGGAGCCATCTTGGGAGCCGCATCTTTTCCAATCATTTTCGTTGCATTGCTCCTGCAAGCCGTGCTTTTTCAGTTCGGAGGATTTACTGTCTTAGGAGTGAATACAGCGACCATGGGCATTGGCGCATGGGCAGCCGGATTAATCTTCCGCTGGCTATCGGGTCCGGCAGCCAGCAAGAATTTAAAAATAGCAGGATTTGCGGCCGGGTTCTGCGGAGTTTTTATCTCAGGTCTTCTCACTGCCCTGGCGCTAGCCTTTTCTAATGAAGGCTTCGTTGCGGCGGCTTGGACGATTTTCTTAAGTAACCTGCCCGTCATGTTTATCGAAGGCATCCTCACAGCGATCGTGGTGGTGTACATTAAGCGCACAGATGCAGGAGTTTTTGATGCAAAAACAAGCTAAGGTCATCCTTTCCCTTTTGGTTCCCCTCCTCTCTTTGTCTGCGGGGAGCACAGCGTTTGCTCATCGGTTAAATGTATTTGCATACCCGTCCGGATCAGAAATTTGTGTGGAAGCATCCTTTGCGGGAGGAAATCCTGCAAGGAATGCTGACATCAAGATTATCGATGAGCAGGGAAAAGTCGTTTTGACATCTAAGACATCCAAAGACGGCAAAAACTGTGCGGCAGTACCCGCAGACTTTAAGCCCGTTTCCTTAACTGTTGTTGTCAACGCCGGAGAAGGTCATCAGAATCAATGGACAATTGAGAAATCTGAATTCGATGGAATTTCTACACCTATCTCCCCTAATTCTCCTTCACCTGCAGCAATAATCCCGCAGGCAGAAAGTAAGCTTCCGAAGTCCGGAGTGAAACTCTTCTCCCAGCAAGAAATGGACGAAGCAATCCGAGCGGCTAAACGCGATATTGAAGTTACCGTAATAGCGCCTCTAAGGAAACAGCTTGCAGAAGCTCAGCAGCCAAAAACAACCTTCAAAGATATCATCGGGGGAATCGGCTGGCTGGTGGGCATTGCAGGGTTGATTGCTTGGTTTACCACCAGAAGAAAACAGAAATAACTCATTTTGTCCGGCCGCTTTTCGATGAATATTTCTTCTTTTGCTCCCGCCTCAAAAATACTAAGCGCGTTAGTATTTGCGGCGGTAGCTGCCATTCTGCCAACAATTTCGTCGGCTTGTCTGGCCTTTCTTTGCGGCCTTATCGTCCTCTGCATATTTCCTCCTTCTTGGAATTCTTTTCTTAAAAGAGCTACAGTGATCAATATTTTTGTATTGTTTATTTGGTTCTTTACGCCCTGGACAACACCGGGTGAATCTATGTGGGAAGGCAGCTGGTTCACAAAAGAGGGAGTTGTGTTGTCTTTGCTGGTAACTCTTAAAGTAAATGCTCTTTTTTTTATTTTTTATACCTTAGTCAGCTCCATGAGTTTCAGCCAGCTAGCTGCGGGGCTCAATCAGCTTGGATTTCCAGACAAACTTGTGGCGATGATTCTTTTCTGTGCCCGCGGAATAACGATTTTTGAAAAAGAGTATGCAAACTTAACGGAAGCCGCCAAGTTAAGAGGCTTTTATATGAAAACTGACCTTCGGACTTATCGAACTGTCGGTGCTATGGTCGCTTTGTTGTTTTCGAAAGCTTTCCGGAAAGGAAGAATCTTGGAACAAAGTATGATTCTGCGCGGCTTTAATGGCAAAATCAGAACATTAACCAAGTATCAGTGGACTGGAAAAGACATTGCTCTGTTGGGGGTCTTTTCCATTGTTTCATTCTGTTTGAGCATAAGCGGATGGATGCTGTAAAGAACAATATGTCGAAAAAAGAGTTATTGCTGGAGCTAAAGGGAATTAGTTTTAGATTCCCGGAAAAAGAACCGCTTTATCTCCAAACCGGACTCTCTCTGCGTAAAGGTCAGAACATCGGATTTTGGAGTCCGAATGGCAGCGGCAAAACAACTCTTTTCAAGATCATTACGGGACTGATCCCGCCTCAGGAAGGAGAAATATTCCTGAAAGGCAAGCCTATCAGCTCCGAGTCCGATTTCAGAGAACTTCGTTCAAAAGTTGGTTTTGTTCTTCAGCATTCCGATGACCAATTATTTTTTCCGGAAGTCATTGATGATGTCTCTTTCGGCCCTTTAAATCTGGGATTTTCTGAAGAGGAAGCTTTATCAGCCTCTATGAATGCTTTGGAACGCCTTGGAATTTCCTCTCTAGCCCACTCGTTAAGCTTTGAATTATCGGGCGGGCAAAAGAAACTCGTTACTCTTGCAGCCGTCCTATCTATGAATCCGGAAATTCTGCTTCTTGACGAACCTTCGAACGGATTGGATGAAAAAAGCCGTCATCTTCTCATCTCTCAAATCAACTCGCTGGACTGCGCCAAAATCATTATCAGCCATGAACCCGAGCTGTTGATTGAGACATGCGACAGCTTCATCACCATTCAGGAAAAGAAAATAGTTCCCGTACCGGCTCCCACCATACACGAGCATAGACACGCTCATTTCTTCGGCGGTACAGCACATACGCACGGCTCTTAGAACTCTCGTGCGGCTTTAAAGATTGAGTCTGGTTCAGTCCGAGATAATCTCAAAACTCAAAACCGCACTTTTTTGGATTTCCTGTGTACAAAGCGTCTCTCAGCTTCGTCTCTCCTTGACTGCCTAGATATATTTCAAGAAAGACAACAACAGGACAGTCAGCACACCTGCCATCAAAGGAACCCAAGTTCTCTTCACTAACACTAGCGGATTAACTTTGATAGAGGCCGAGACAATAATTACCACAGCGGCAACCGGCGACATCGAACGGAACAAGTTGGACATACATTGCATCGGAAGAGCAACCATGATTGGGTCCAAACCTGCCTTTTCAGCAATTTGCGGAATGATTTCGATAAAGCTATAAAAGGCAGCATTACCGGAACCGCTGATAAAGGTAATCAAACCGGTAATCGCAGAAAATGCCAACATTAGGCCTGCTTTGGCGTTTTCAAAGTCAGACACAGAACGAGAAATTGCATCTATGAGTCCGAGTGCGCGAAGGCCGGCAACCATTGTGGCGGCAGCAACGATTAAAACGACAACCTTTGAAAAGCCGTCCCCCATGCCATTGAAGAAAAGTCTCAAATCCTTCATTGTTTCTTTGGCATTCTTATTTCGAACAAGTTCGCTAATCACGGCAGGAACTAAAGAGAAGAGTGTTATCTCCACCAAACCCACTTTTGCTTTACGGAAAAACACCCAGAAAAAGATGACAAGAAACAGCGGTAAAACCGGAAAAATTGAATACCAAATCGGTGTATTTTTTTCAGGGCGATTCTGTTCAATCATCGACTCCTGATTTAAGGCCTCAAGTTCCGCTCTTTGACGTTTGTCTAAGTAAGTTTGCCAGAAATAATGAACAATACCCATAACAAACAAAGCAGGAATGGTAATTGGTGCGCAGTGATAGAACACATAATCGACAACATTCTCAAAACCAAGAACGCGAGCAGCTACCACGTTATCTCCACCCAGCGGAGTCGGAACAATCGTAGCGGTAGTAGCAATAAGAGCGGCAGCAGTAAGAGTCGAAAGACCTGCGGCACGAAGGACCGGATAAAGTGTGGCCATTAAAATTACGGCTAAAGAAGCTGCACTTGGAATAATGATCTGCAAGCAAGTGCCAATCCAGAAAACCAACGGAATCAATAATGCCGGATGTTTAATTTTGGATAAAGGCTTGGTTAAAACTTTAATGACCATGTCATTTGCGCCGATATGAGACATATAGGCTGCGAAACCGAAGAGCGTAAGGATGATTAAACCTGCATTACTGAATTGCCTTACGAACTGATCCTTAATCACCTTGAATGGATCGGCCCACGCCAGCCCTGATGTTGCTTTTGCTCCGAGAACATCGTGTCCGCTGACGAGCGCTAGATAAAGCATCACTAGGCCGGCGGCAAATAGAACAACCTTTGCATCATAGTTCTTAGCGATCGCCCAACCTGTAATTACAAGAATAATGACCGCAAGGATGCAATCAATCATTTTTGGTCTCCGGGATTTTATTTAAGAATCTTTTAATTTTAATGAGCCTCGCCATTCGGAGCATTTCGGAATGAACCTTACGGGTTAGACCCATGGGTTATAACCAATTGTTTTAACAGTAAAATCAGAGAAAACCCTATGAAATGAGGCGATCAAGAACTTGGAAGATGTATATTCCTTTTGACTAATCTCACGGAGCCCAAAATGCGTAAAGATAATCCTGGTTTTGTACCCGACTCTCCTTTTCAAAGAGTCCTGCCTAAAGAATGGACAGACTTCTTCAGCTCTTTCCCAAAGGTTGAGCTTCACTGCCATTTGCTTGGTACAACAGGAAAGGAAACTTTTGAGGATTTAGTCAAAGAATCAGGTGCCGACATTCCTCAGTCCACAATAGATGAGTTTTATACACGCGGGGATAAGCCAGTTGGTGTTCTGAGAATTTTCCGCTCACTGGAATCTCAGATCCTTTCAAAGCCGGAATTCTTAAAAAGAATCACCTTTGAACACATGAAACGCGTGGCGGACCAAGGTGTTCGTTACATCGAGTTCTATTGGAATTGGACTGGTCTTAAGCATTTCATGACCTTTGAGGAGGCTCAAAGAGCCATTGTGGAAGGCTTAGAAGACGGCGAGCGTGAATTCGGTGTGATTGGAAGGTCCATTCCCGCAATTGACCGTGAGGCGTCTGCCGAAGATGCCGTTGAACTGGTCCAGGAAATGATTGCCCATCGCGATCCTAAAACAATCGGATTGGGCATCGACTACCGTGAAACTAATCATGAACCGGAAAACTTCTGGAAAGCATTCAAGTTGGCTAAAGATGCCGGCTTTAAGATCACAATTCATGCCGGAGAGTTCGGCGAACATTGGCGCAACGTCGAGACTTCATTAAATCTGCTTGGAGCCGACCGCATTGATCATGGCTACACTATTATTGACAATTCTGAATTAGTCGAAGAGGCAAGGAGAAACGACGTCCATTTCGCCGTGGTTCCCACCAACTCTTACTACCTTAGAACTTTCACAGATGAAGAATGGGCGCACAAGCATCCTGTGAGAAAAATGGCTGAATTGGGCCTCAAGATTTTTCCAAATAGTGACGATCCCACCATGCATCAGGTCTCCATTTCTGAATCGTGGCTACTGATGTTTAACTTTCTTGGGTTCTCATTACAAGATTTGAGAAAGATGCTTGAAAACAGTATTGAAGCTGCTTGGGTTGATGAAGCAACCAAAAAGGAATGGAAAAGAGATTGGCTCCCAGAGTTTGACAGATTAGCGGAAAAACTTCCTATTCTTGCTTAGCAATCTATTGAATACTTTCTCGCTCCAAGAAAATTCACCACCCTAAAAGTTAGGCTTAATTCTGCCGCAGAACTTACAAGATTCGGTCTCCGAACCCACGCCCGGCGACCGAATCTATAAGAAATTAGAAGTTAAGCTGGATTTTTAGCTGCATTTGTTCCTGCAATACGGCCATATGTGAAGATATCAGCCATTGCATTGCCGCCAACACGGTTAGTACCATGGATACCGCCTGTAACTTCGCCGGCGGCATAGAGTCCGGAAATAATCTCGCCGCGACGGTCAATTACTTGTGCATCTTTATTGATGATTACTCCTCCCATGGTATGGTGACGTTTCATCGTTACTCGGCCGGCGTAGAAAGGAGCCTTGGCAATCTTGTTTACCAATACGTTAGGATTGCGGCCCATTGGATCTTTCTTAGTGTCTACAGCCTTGTTATATTCCTCGATTGTTTTGGTCAGAACATCAACAGGAAGATTTGTCTTCTTAGCCAAATCGGCGATATCGTTTCCAACCTTCAAGGTGCCTTCTTTCAGAGCAGCTTCATTTTCAGGACCTTTGGAGTTCTTTTGCTGTTCAAATCCGTCGGCGTCAACGATTGTCCATGCAATAGTTTCAGGCTGGTCGAGCATCTTGTCTCTGAGAACATCACGACGAGCGTCTTCGTTGATAAAACGATGTCCGTTTAAGTTAACAAAAATAAAACGATCTACGTGGGTAAAGAGGTTCGGGCTCTTCTTTTCTCCCGGAACTCCGCCAGGAATACATTGGATGTAATCGAGGCCGCGAGTACCTGCCCCAATATCAATCAAATCCATCAATACATCACCAGTCGCACCTGGATGATTCGTAGTTCCAAGTTTTTCCATACGCGGATCGTGGATACCGGAAAGTCTGTCATTGGCAGCAAACCCACCTGCTGCAGCGACAACCGCATTCGTAGCTCTGATATAGAGAGTCTTTCCGCCTTTTTCTTCAACTTTCACACCAAGAACACGGCCGCCCAATAGTTTTTCGCGGATGATTTCAACCACTCGGGTGTTGTAAAGAATAGGAATATCTTCTTTTTTGCAGACTTCCAAGAGAGCTTTGATGTAAGCGCCGCCACGTGGTCCAAGAGGATTGCGGGCTCTCTTGTAGAGGCCACCATAAATCTGATAGATGTGATCTTGGAACTTAACGCCATGATCCTTTAGCCACTGAACACTTTCCGGAGCTTTTTCCGTCAATTGGTTAACCAACACAGGATCGCCTCTTCCATCGCCTGCGGCCAGGGTTTGTTCTGCATGAAGCTTAGGAGAATCTGTAATTCCAGCCTTTTCATAGTCAGCTTTAATAGCAGCATTGAATCCGCCGCCTGCACGAACGGTATTTCCTCCGGCGAACATCATTTTTTCCAAAATCACAACTTTTTTAGCCCCTGCTTCTTTAGCAGAGATGGCTGCTGACAGACCGGCACCACCAGCCCCGATGACAACAACGTTGTAGGTTTGATCCCATTTGATTTCCGCAGCCTGTGCAGAAACCGGAAGGGTGCCCAAAGCTGTTAAAGCAGCAGCCGTTGGAGCGCAGCTTAAAAATAGACGGCGTGAAAGTTTTGTCATTTTTTTCTCCTAAGAATTTAAAGTCGGTTTTTATTAACTCAATTGCTACAGGAGAAATCTTAGAATTCCACGCAAAATGGAGAAATAATCTCTCGTCTATTGACTTAAATTTTTAGTTGTGTTAAATGCGCTTTCACCGGCAATCATGCCGAATGTAAGTGCATCAGCAAGACCGTTCCCGCCTATTCGGTTTTTTCCATGAATTCCACCGGTTATCTCTCCGGCTGCAAATAAACCGGATATCGGTTTACCACTGCGCAGACATTGGGCTCTTTCATCTATCTTTAAACCGCCCATCGTGTAATGAATTCTCATCGTTACTATTGAAGCCCAGAAAGGAGGCTTAGAGATGGGCAAGCGACCGTCAGTTTCGTCGTTATTTATTTCTGAGTTTCTGTCGTCTACGGTCTGCTGCAGAATTTTGGGATCTAATCCTAATTTTGATGCCAGCTCAGCAATGGAATCCGCTTTAACTGCATCTCCGCTTTCGGCGGCTCGGATGGCATCTCGTTGAACCAGCAAGTCATAGCTTTCAAGTCCTGCCTGATCGATGATACAAAAACACCTTTTTTCGGGAAGCTCTAAAACTTTTGCTGTAAGAACGTCCCTTCGAGAACGTTCATCTACAAATCTTTTTCCATCGGAGTTGATAAATATGAATCTCTGGACGTTATTGTGTAATCGGGCACGGATCTTTCCATTGGGCAACGGACCCGGCAAGCACTGTATTTGCTCCATGTCAACCACATCTGCTCCTAAACGGGAAGCGGCAAGAAGCACTTCTCCGGTTGAACCTTGTGAACTGTTAGTCGCTAAGTCTGTAAGACGGGGATCAAACTTAGAAACAAGCTCTCTATTGGCTCCGAAACCGCCCGCGGCCAAAATAACGGCCTTTCGTGCCCGGATATTTCTTTGCCGGCCTTTATGCTGTGCTCTCACTCCTATCACTCGACCTGAAGAGTTTTCGATTAGGCCAATAACTTTGCATGACGTTAGAACGGGAGTTTTGTTTTTCATCACTTCTGCGCTTAGAGCTCGCACATAGGCTAGTCCATTAGGCTGCAAGGGGACGTGGCAGCGAGGAAAATGAGAGCCGTAAATCTCTACAAGCGAATCTTGGAACTTCACTCCTTTAGGTTCAATCCAGGCCAACATTCTGGGAGATTCTTTAACTAAACATTCGATCAGCTTCTTATTTGCGATTCTGTCTCCATTCTCCCAGATATCTTTTAAGTGTCTTTCCGGAGAGTCAAAATAGGATCTATTTTTTTGCCTCTTGTTGTCGACAACACCAAGAAAGCCTCCTGAAATCAAGGTATTTCCTCCGAGAGCATTATTTTTTTCCAGCAAAATAACGTCAGCTCCCAGCTCTCCGGCTCTCGCAGCGGCAGCCAGACCTGCACCTCCTCCGCCAACAACAACGATGTCATGTTCCTCGTCAAACGCAATCTCTTGGGCTTTTACTCCGAGAGCCCATAGCACCATAGGACAAAACAGTATTTTTCTCCTCAGCATGGCTAGTCCTTCCACATATCAACAACACGCAGAAAAGAATTCAGCTCTATGGCGTTTTTACAATCGAGTTTTTGAAATATAGAACTTCTCCAGTTTTTTACGGCTTGTTCCGATACACCAAGATTAAAGGCTATGACTTTATTCATTTCTCCGTGGGCTATCTTCAAAACGACCGACTGCTCAGAAGGCGTAAGTTTTTTAAATAGTTCCAAATGGTGTTCTTTTTCTTCCCGTCTTTTTCTGTCTTCGATATTCTTATCAACCGCTTTTTGAAGAGAGATCTTTAGTCGATCCGGAGCCGGAGGTTTAACCAAGAAATCTGTTGCTCCGGTTTGCAAGGCCTTCACGGCCATATCAATATCTCCATGTCCCGTAAGGAATATGATTGGCAAATCAATCTCTCTTTTTACCATCTCATCCTGCAATTGCAAGCCGCTCATGCCTGGCATTCGAATATCTAAAAGGACGCAACCGGGACGGATGCTATCGTAGTTCTCAAGAAAGCTTTGAGCATTTTCATAAGTGATAGTTTGGAAGCCAGCCATCGTAACCAAGAAGGCCTCGGAAGCTAAAACTTTAGGATCATCGTCCACAATTCGAATTAATGGCAAAAGAGCTGAGGTCTTCATTTCGTGTCCTTTGGGAAAATAAACTGCATAACAAGGCCTTCGGAGGATCCTCTCTTGATGTCAAACACAGCGCGGTGACGTTCAGCGATTGCCATGACAATCATCAGCCCCAATCCTAAGCCGTCGCTTTTTAACGAAGCTTGCAAGGCTTGTTTCATGTTCTCTATAACTTCATCAGATATTCTTGGGCCGTTATCTTTCACATTTAACACCACAGTCGCTTTCTCTATTTGAAGAGAAACTTGAATTTTGCCCTTCTCTTTCAATGTTTCAACGGCCTCTGCTGCATTCTTCAAAAGATTGAGCACTAAGATTTCCAGCTCTAACACGTCTCCTTGAATAATGCAGTGTTCCGGCAAATCTGAAACAACGGAACATGCATTCGGCACATAAGCATAAAAAGATGCCAAAGCCTTCCTAACAGCCTCTGCCAAATCGGCTTCGGCAGTCAAAGGAGAAACAGAAGATTTTGCATAACTTCTCACTCGTTCTACGATTTCAGACGCTCTGGTCGTTTCCGAAGCAATTGCCTCGATTCCTTGAAGAATTACGGGATCGATTTCTCTAGAAGAAGAATAAAGTTTTAATCCATTAGCGTAATTGGCGGCCGCTGATAGAGGTTGTTTTAACTCATGAGCAAACATGCTTGAAAGTTGGGAGATCAGGCCTTTTTTCTCTAAACGGTTTAACCGTTTTAAAGAGGAACGAGCGATCTCAAAGACTCTATCTCTTTGAGCTAAAGCTTCCCGCAGTTCCGCCGTGCGGCTAAACACCAAAGAGTTAGAACGGTAAATGTGAAAAAGCAATCCTAAAACCAATAAAACGGCCAATATCACCTCTTTCATATACTTCGCGAGGAATGCCTTAAGAGAGAACGGAATCGGCGTATATGGACCGATTTCGAGCCGTTTGAAAAGGCTCAAGATACTTCTAAAGTCTCCAGCAATGCTCCATGATGCGCCGTCCGGCATATGAGGCATTGTTAGAAGAGCAATACTAATCGTCTTGACTAATTCAGAGGAAACGTGAGGAAAAGAAGAAAAAACGTAATCCGGATAAAGAGGAGTAGAGACTGCACAGCTTAACGAGGTTGGCTTTTTTCCTAAAACTTTAAAATCTCCTTTCTTCACTAGCCCTTTGTCCTCCGCTTCTTCTAACTCACATGCGGGCAAAACGGCTGCCGTAGCTTCACCAGAGTCAAGATAAGAATAAACATCCGGATATTGATAATTGGTAACGACAATGTTTTCCTTATCCATCTTTGAGCCTAAGGCTTCTAGTAACTCTGCTTTAGCAGCCAACCAACCCGCAACTGAGGAGGGATCCCGAATAACGATTCTTTTTCCTTGTAAATCGTTTAACTCTTTGATATCTGTTCGGGAGCTTTTGACTATGACCGCGGATCCCACTGATTCGGAAGGATTCGCTGCTAAAGGAGCGTGGCGCGCAGCCAGCTCTCTTAAGCCTTTCGTGGTTGGATCAAAAAAAGCAAAAAAGCCTGCTGGAGAAATAAGAAAATCAGAGCTCGTCTTTTTTAAGTTTTCCGAGGAGACATCGTTGTCCACCTCTACCGTTCTGATGTCTAAATGCGGGAAGCTCTTGCGTAAATGGTCGATAGTGGGAGCAAAAATATTGATGTAGAAAAGAGGATCTTCGGTTCGACTGATTGCAATATTTACTGTTTGCTTTTCCTGAGCTTCCGAAGTAAGGCACAAAAAAATTAAAAATATGAGAAACAAAGGTCCTGTCCAGAAATTTCTTCTTTTAGACATGAGATCCTTCTCCTCTTAATCAGTCAAATTTTGACCTCCTTCATCTCCTCTTCCGAGCATTTAATTGGTCTCTTAGACGCTGTGCTTTTTCAGAACCCAACTATTGGAAGACGACTATGGATTAATTTTACTTGCGGACATCATTGACGATCATTCCGTAATTTACCTTACGGTTGAGGCTATGTAAGACAACGAATTATCAGGAGAAAGCCAATTGGAACTCTTTGCACCGCCTCTGTCTTGCCTCATCGGTAAGTTTGCTGGAAAGTTAACATGAAAAAACTTCTGATTCTCCGCGCAAAACAAAACCTCCGAGAGGCTTGAAACTTCATCGGAGGTTTTCTTTTGAACTAGATGTCTATTACATCATGCCAGGCATTCCGCCCATTCCACCCATTGGAGGAACTTCAGGTTTGTCTTCCGGCAAATCAGCAATCATGCACTCAGTTGTGAGGATGAGGCTGGAGACAGAAGCGGCATTCTGAAGGGCTGTACGAGTAACCTTAGTCGGGTCCAAAACGCCCATTTCAATCATGTCGCCATATTCGCCTGTCTGAGCATTGAAACCGAAGTTTCCTTTGCCGTTAGCAACGCGATCTACTACAACACTTGGTTCATCACCGGCATTGCGAACGATCTGGCGCATTGGTTCTTCCATAGCGCGCAAGACGATCTTGATACCAGCGTCTTGTTCAGGGTTGTCACCCTTAAGATCTTTGATAGCCTGTTTAGCACGGATAAGAGCAACACCGCCGCCGGCAACAACGCCTTCTTCAACAGCAGCACGTGTAGCATGCAGAGCATCTTCAACACGAGCTTTCTTTTCTTTCATTTCAACTTCAGTAGCAGCACCGACCTTAATCAATGCAACACCGCCTGCCAACTTGGCAACGCGTTCCTGAAGTTTTTCACGATCGTAATCGCTGGAAGTTTCTTCAATCTGCTTACGAATCTGTTTAACTCTAGCTTCGATCTTGTCTTCCTTACCGGCTCCGTCGATGATAGTTGTGCTTTCTTTGTTAACTTCGACTTTCTTAGCAGAGCCAAGTTCGTTCAAAGTTGCTTTGTCGAGGCTCAAGCCGACATCGCTGCTGATGACTGTACCGCCTGTGAGGATAGCGATATCTTCGAGCATAGCTTTACGGCGGTCACCGAAGCCAGGAGCCTTAACGGCAACTGTCTTCAATACGCCGCGGATGCTGTTGACAACCAATGTTGCAAGAGCTTCGCCGTCGATGTCTTCAGCGATGATGAGCAACGGCTTGCCGGCCTTAGCAACCTGTTCAAGGATTGGGAGAAGATCGCGAATGTTGCTGATCTTCTTTTCAACCAACAGGATGTATGGGTTGTCTAACAAAGCGACTTGTTTGTCAGGATTGTTGATGAAGTACGGAGAGAGGTAGCCGCGATCAAACTGCATACCTTCGACAACTTCAAGTTCATTGTGGAGGCTCTTGCCGTCTTCAACGGTAATAACGCCTTCCTTACCAACCTTGTCCATTGCTTCAGCAATGATGTCGCCGATTTCGTGATCGGAGTTAGCAGAAATAGCACCGACCTGTGCGATTTCTTTGCTGGTTGTTGTTGGTTTGCTGAGTTTATGGAGTTCTGCGATAGCAGCGGCGACAGCCTTGTCGATACCGCGCTTCAAGTCCATTGGGCTCATGCCGGCAGCAACAAACTTCATGCCTTCGTCAACGATAGCTTGTGCCAAAACGGTAGCTGTTGTTGTACCGTCACCGGCGTTGTCGCTGGTCTTGGAAGCAACTTCCTTAACCATCTGAGCGCCCATATTTTCAAATTTGTCTTTGAGCTCTACTTCTTTGGCAACGGAAACACCGTCTTTAGTGATTGTAGGACCGCCGAAAGCGCGTTCCAAAACAACGTTGCGGCCCTTAGGTCCCAAAGTAACCTTAACGGCGTCAGCCAAAACGTTTACGCCGCGAACCATGCGGGTACGCGCGTCATTGCCAAACAAAACTTGCTTAGAAGCCATTTTGAAAAGATCTCCTATTCCTAAATTATTTATTCTTTGCCGCTTATTCCAAGACACCCATGATGTCTTCTTCGCGCATTACAAGATATTCTTCTCCGCCAACTTTAACGGTCTGTCCGGAGTACTTGCCGAACAAGACACGATCGCCGACCTTAACGTCCATCGGAATTAATTTTCCTGCGTCATCGCGCTTGCCAGGACCAACTGCTAAAACTTCACCTTGATCTGGTTTTTCGCCGGCAGCATCAGGAATGTAGAGGCCGGAAGCAGTACGGGTTTCTGGTTCAACGCGCTTGACGATCACGCGGTCGTGCAAGGGACGAATATTCATCTTATAACTCCTTATCTTTTAAAAATCTAAGTCACGCTATTGTGCTAGTGACTATGTGGGGACCATCTTTTATTTTTCAAGTCCCCTCGTGCGACTAGGTATAAATACTAACAACATCCAAAATGGGTTGGGTGTTATTTCTCGACAATCTGTAAGAAATATCAAATTTTATACCGTGGAAATTTTATTCAAGTGCCCAAAAAAGGTTTATCTTCCAAGCTCAGAACTAGAAAGAAAATCAATCTGTGTTAAACCACATCCGTTCAAGTGCGCACTAAGTTAGAAGAAGACGCGATGAAGAGTAAATTTATTCAGTATCTATGCTTGTCGGCATTCGCCTTAACCTGTTCCTTGGGAGGGTTTGCGAACGCTTCTGCTCCCTCTAAAGAGCCGCAAAAAACTAAAACCGTTGCCAAGAAGACGGCAGCCCCTAAGAAAGCATCCGTGCCAAAGAAAGCTGTGCGTCCGGTCAAGAAAACCGTTAAGAAGAATACTGCTAGAACGGCTTTGACTAAAGCAAAAAAGGCGGTTGTCCCACTATCGGCGGCGGCAATCCCTTCAGCTTTGGCTCTTTCTTCCGGAAGCGCCTCCGGTACAGTCTCAGAATTACCATCTGAAATTTCGCATGCAATGTTAAGGGCCCGCGTAGATAAAAACGATCTTTCTATCGCGGTGATTCCGCTCGGTTCTGAGGGCAAAAAACTTTTGGTTAATGCCAACCAACCGAGAATTCCTGCTTCCGTAGAAAAAATAGTCACCTCTGCCGCAGCTTTGGATTTACTTGGCCCTTCAAAGGTTTGGTCAACTTTCATTGCCTCCGAAGCCGAGCCGGAAAACGGCACGCTGAAAGGAGACTTATATTTGATTGGTTCCGGTGACCCGTATCTAACAATCGAGAGGTTTTGGCTGCTGTTGGATAACCTCCGAGCCAGAGGAATCAAAACCATTGACGGCGACATAATTCTTGATCGAAGCTCTTTTCAAGTGCCGGCACATGATCCGTTTGCTTTCGATGGAGAAGGCAACCGACCATATAACCTCGGCCCTGACGCTCTGCTCATTAACTCTCGCTCCTTAATCATTAGATTCAGACCGGATCCGAAAAAAGGGGTTGCTTATCTTTATCCCGAACCTAACCTTGAAGGCATCAAGCTTCCTGAAAGTATTCCGCTCAGCAAAGAAGTATGCGGAGCCTGGCGAAAGCAAATTAACCCGGACTACTCCAATCCTTACCACCCGGTCTTCAAGGGTAAATATCCTTCCAGCTGCGGTGCTAAAAATTTGATGTATACCGCCTTTGCTCAAAACGAATATGTGAATGCGGTTTTCTCTTCTATGTGGAAACAGATGGGAGGAGAATGGAAAGGAACGGTCAAGAACGGAAAAGCTCCGGAAGAACGCACAGTCCTCGCCAGTTCTTATTCTGACCCGCTTACTAAGCTTGCCTACAACATGAACAAGTACAGCAATAACTTGATTGCTCGGCAATTGTTCTTAGCCTTAGGTAAAACTGCAAAAGACGAGCCCAAGAATTTAGCTAGCAGCCGCGAAACAATGAAAGAATGGGCGCAGACATTAAAAATCTCTCCGAGAGAACTCTATCTCGATAATGGGTCAGGCTTGTCTAGGAACTCTCAACTTTCGGCAGCAGCTGCTGCCAGAGTGCTTGAGTATATGTGGAACCATAAAGCCATGGCTGAGTATATGGCCTCCATGCCGATTTCCGGAATTGACGGAACCATGAAAAAACGGCCCGTTGCCAAGGGGCAAGCACATATAAAGACCGGATATATTGCCGGAGTTCGCTCCATCGCCGGATACGTACTGACGGCCTCAGGCAAGCGCTATGCGGTAGCGGCCATAATCAATGGAAACGCAGCTATCAACGCAATACCCGTAATGGACGCAATTATCGACTGGGTATACTCCGAGTGCTAGACTTTTTACAGTTATATAAGGAGATCTACACCTATGAGCGACAGAGTAGAAAACATAATTCGTGACAATGTCAATGAAGCTTTGGAACAAGCAGATGAGCTTCTTAAGAAAGCTGCAAACGCATCGGATGAAAATGCAAAAGAATTGCAGGAACAAGCTAAGAAGAAATTACGCATGGCTCGCGAAACTCTTGCTGATTTTTATCAGAACGCGTCCTCTCAAGGTAAGGAAATTGCTGAAGATATCAACTCATGCGTCCATGAAAATCCATGGCGTGCTGTCGGTATTGCTGCAGCAGCCGGCGTCCTCCTTGGCTTACTTATCGCAAAGAAGTAAATAAATGACAAAGTCCGTTCCACCGAAGAATGATGCTTCGCTGAGATCTATTCTCGACTTGTTCGTTGAAGGCTTGGCCACGCGCGCTCAGATTTTCGGTCTTGAGCTCTCGGTGGCTAAGGACAACACGGCGAAAAGCGCCCTCAATATGGTGTTAGCCGCATTGTTCGGCATTTTCGCCTTAGTCTTCATCTCAGTAGCTTTATTGGTTATCTTCTGGGATGACCACAGAATATTTGTTGCATGCTGTCTGGCAGGCTTTTACACGGTGATGTTTCTTTTTTTCCTCGCAAGAGCAAAAAATTTGGCATCTAATCTTCCATATGCCTTTACAGAGTCAAAGCAGATTATTTCTAACGACTTAGAAGCCCTGCGCCGTTCATTAAACACTCCGACTCATAAAGATCAGGAGGAGAAATAAGATGCAAGCCAATGAAGATGTCGCCAAGAAGCTAGCTGACCTCACTATGAAAGCAAAGCTCGAGAGAGCTGAGCTTCAGCAGGAAATATACGAAATCCGCAATAAGCCTCGCTCTTTGGCAAATGTCGGAGTTGCGGCTTATAAGACGGCCCGCACGATAGGTTTGGATGAAATGAAAGTTATCCTTCCTATTGCCAAAACGGTACTTCTTCCCGCAGGAATTGCTCTCGGAAGAATTCTTGCTGAGAAAAGCAGTCCTAAAAGAGTCGCAGGAGTAGCTGGGATAGTCCTGGGCGCCTTTGGTATCTTAAAAGGCATCCAATACGACAAGAATCGCAGGGCTCGCAAAGAGGAAGAAAAAGAATATCTTCCTGAAGTGATTGAAGAGCCATCCCAAAAAAGTAAATAGCTTTTGACCGCTATGCCGAAAAGACGCTGTTATGGCGTCTTTTCTGCATTTAAATTAAAGAGAGTATTCTCTTGCTTGCGTCTTGCATGGATTGCCATCCGTCAAATACAGCTTCTTGTCTGTAACATCAACAACCATCGACCACAAAGACCGATGTCGGTGATACACGGCAACTGTTTCGTCATCATGACGGCAGACGCCTTCAGGATGTCCTGCGTGATCCGACAAGACTCGGAAAAGGCCTTCAACAGTCATTTTTCCTTCTTGTTTAACCAATCTTCTGGCTCGATCAAGACGGATGAACGTTGAATTGTAGGAATAATTAGTTGCTTCTCCTCCCAAAATCATCTTCATGGAAAGCCAATGGTTAGAATGGCAAATTGTCTCACCGTCAGACAGCAGGATATCCATATCGATTGGTGCATATTCAATGAAGAGAAGCAGACCGTCCGAGCTCGTCAATCCGACACATCCGCTTCCGGCGCGTTTGGCTTTTGCAATGGCATCGATGGCTTTAGGAATAGTTCGGCAAGACAAAGCGCCTCTTAAAAGTACTATTGCCGGAACACCACTCCTTCCATTCCGCGCGGATAAAGCATTAAGAGACAGCGCGATCCCGTTTTCATTCAAGCCTTTTCCGCCTACCAAACCTGCTTCGGTAATAATAAGTGCTTTGGGATAAGGAGCTTGCTCTACCTCCACAATTACAGTAGTGCCTTCACCGATGGACCACCAGTCCCAATTCTGAGCTAGGTAGGTATGACCGCTTGCGCTTGCCTCCGGGGGAACGCCGATAGCTGTACAGGCATCTTCGCCTAATTTAGCCTTGGCAAACATTATCTCGGAGCGGCAATTCAAAGTTAGGATTGTGACAAAGTCAACACCGGCACCGTCTGCAATGCCTTGCATTTCCTCTATCAAATCCGGACGATAGTCTTCTATTTCTTTCCGAAACGGTTCGGATAGCTTAAGAGCCTTGTCCCAATTGATAAAAGCTTCTTTTTCGAAAAGAACTTTATATTCTTCAATAACCTTAAAAATTCTTTCCTTTGCTTGGCTTCCGTACTGGAAACCTCTTTCATACGGAGAGCCGGAAATCTTTATGAACTGATGCATCTATTCATTCCTTTTTCTCTAGAGTTAGCCGTTCGCATTCAAGTAGCCGCAAACTGAAGATTACGAATTGACGGCGATGCTTTGTTCGCTACATTGTAGAGATTAAGTTTGGCTTTTGCTTCTGAGTTCACTCAAGAACTTCTGGAAATCACCTGTTTACTACAAGTGTTCCAAGAAAATCCCAGAAAAAAGGATGACAGCTAAGCTGGACCTCTCACGGGGTTTATTCCAGGTCGAGAAGTTCCAGCTTGCAGTTCTGATTAGGCACTTGGCAGCCAAGAGTCTCTTTGACGAGTGTGACGCGGAGCTAAATGTTGAATCAGTTTAATCTTGTGCATTGGGTCAGGATTTCCGCTTACAAGCTTGAAGTACATTGAATCGGGCACCATGGAACCGGCACGGTGAGCAGTTTCCTTAGCGATCGCACTAATCATTGCATTCCAATCAACGAGAAGCACTGAATTCTCTTCGGCTTTCTCATCACGTTTCCATGAAAAAGCATTTCTCAAGGGAATTAGAGGAGAAAGGAAAACGTAGGCCGAAACCATAAAGAGCACAAAAGCCGTACCATATGCCGATGTATCCAAGCCATGGACACCGAGCCCTTCGTAAAACCAAGGCTTGGAAACAACCTCGCCAAGAAGCCAGAAGAAAAGGAAAGAGACAATAAGCAAAGCCGTCCAAGTCATAAAGCTATGACTTTGCTTGTACTGACATACCTTATTAGCGATGAGTGCCTCAATTTCAAGCGGTGAAAGGTGCTCAAGAACGTACTTGCTGAGAATAATCTTCTTATTGAATCCGTATCCAACGATTTGGACGCCTTCAGAGTTTTTTGCATCCTTTTCTTCATCCACAAAAAGTTTTGCTGATTCAAAACGGATTCGTCGTTGGAAAGCCTGCAACCGCTCTTTCAGGTCACCGTTAGTCATTGGACGTACAGCATCTCCATTAAAGGAGAAGCCAAAATGTACGGCAAGACCAATTCCAAAAACAGCTAAAGCAGCCCAGAACCACCACAAACCAGAACCGGACATCCAAATCGGCAGTACTGCTAACGGAACAAGTGTGCAGAAGACTAAGCGCTTCAAGAAACTGCTTTGTCCGGGAACTGCAAGCTTATTTTGACCAAAAGCAGAGAAGACCAAGTCAATAGCGGCAAAAACAGCTAATACGCCGAATACGATGAAATATTGCGTTAGCAACCCGCTACCGAAATTAGCAAGCAATGTCGAACTAAACCAGCCTAAAACTCCTCCATATGTCAGAAGAAGGATTGCCACCAAGTTTGTAATTCTATGAATTTCAGACACTTTCGCTTCATGAAGGCACAAATCGGAGGTTTTCTGATGCTCAGACAAACTTACGTAATCCGAAAAGACATGAGGGACAGTGTCTCGGTGTAGTTTGACTGAACGAACTTGCCTTACATAAAAATAAAAAATCAATAAGGCGTTTCCAAATAAGAACAGTAAAAAAAGAATTTCAAAAGCCATTACCTCACCCATCTTTTTTGTATTTTTTAGGATCTTAGGAATTACCAGTACAAAGATAGATGAGAGTAACGCTTTAGGTGCATAGAACGCACCATTAGGAGCGATCCAATTTGTAACGGAGCCTTAACTTTCGGCTAGCCGATTACATCTGGAAGCGCTTTTGTTTTATTTATGCAAAATATTTTTGGAAATGCCTAGATCAGGTTGACTGCTATCAGTAAGAAGGGCAGAACAACAATCATTCCAACGGTAGAAGCTCCTATAGCTTCTGAGGCAAATTCTTCATCTCCTCCGTACCCTTTGGACAAGACTGCAATCACGGAAGAAACCGGCAAAGCTGAAGCAAGGATGAAACACTTCCGCATAAGGGGATCCATATCCAGCGGCATTGTGCATAAGTACATCACCAGCGGCCGTATCACAAAGCAGGACAGAAGAACAAGCCAAACCTCTCTCGGCATCTTTCTTAACTTATCCACTCCAATTTGGTGAATAGTAATGCCTACAAAGATAAGGGCTAACGGTGTCGTCAGCTGGCCTAAGTAGCGAGTCGAAACTTGGATGAAATTTGGAACCGTTATTGAAGAAAGAACCACTGCGAGACCTAAAAGGAACGCCAATAAGGGAGGAGACAAAAGCATCCTCAAACCTTTAAGCGAAATAATTTTAGGAGCAACTCCCGTTCCTTTACGCACTCCGTCCATCTGTATATTAAAAAGGCCAACCGTCCAAATAAACACGCAGTTGGCAAAGAAGTACACCAATAAGTACGGAATACCGTCTGAACCATACATCGTCGACACTAAAGGCACGCCGACAAATAAAACGGTTGCTGCCGAAAAAGCCGCGATAAAAGTCCCTTTCAAATGAGGTCTTACCCAACCTAAGCGGATAAAGAGCAGAGAAATAAAATAATTAATAGCGACGGTTAGAAATGGGACTCCCGCAAAAGTCAAAAGATTCAGTAACTCATCGTGAGAAAATTTTGAAATTACCGAATAGAACAGAAAGCATGGAATTGAAGTGTTTACTAACTTCGAAACAGTTGCGCGACTAGACGGCGAATCAAAATATCTTTTTCTAGACAGCCAGACTCCAAAGCCAATAATGGTCAATAAAACAAAAAGCGCGGAGATGGACTGTAATATCGTAGAGGCTAGCATTCTTATTTTTCTCCTGAGGCTGTCTAAGTCTACCTCACCTTAAGTCCTCTCTATCTCTTAAGGAAAATCTTTTTCCGTGTTCTCGTGGAGATTTGCACGGTTCTTATTCATAGATTCATTGCTTGAAGCATCGGATTTTGCATGATGCAATGCTTTAGGAGACGACGGATTGTTCTGCTGCGTAATCAAAAAAAGGCCAGCTTGAGGCAAAGCAAAAGCTGCAGGAAACTCCGCTTTTAAGAAGTTCTCTGCAGCTTTGTGCCGTCTTACGAGTGATTAAGATTCCTTCACAGAAGAATTCTCTTCCGGAAGCTTAGAAATCAAGATTCTGTCAAGACGTCGTCCGTCCATTTCTAAAACATAGAACTCCCAGCCATCCCATTTGACCTTGTCACCCTGGCGAGGAATTCTTTCGAGCAGGAACATCACCATACCTCCAACGGTGGTGTAATGGTCTTCCTCTTCTTCCGGAACTTCATCGATATCGAGCAAGTCCTTCAACTCCGGAATAGGAAGCAAGCCGTCCACTTCGAAAGAGTTCTCGCCTTTTTTGATAATTTGGGCATCTTCCGGAGTCGTCGGAGTAAATTCTCCGGCAATAGCTTCCAGCACATCGTGAGGAGTCACCAACCCGAGAATTGCTCCGTATTCATCAACCACAAAAGCTAAAGAAGCAGAATTCTTTCTAAAATTCTCCAACAGCTCCATGCCGGTTAAAGATTCCGGTACGAAAACCAGCGGTTCATATTGATCCTGAGCCTTGAAGTTAGGCTTTCCGGTCTGAACCATTTGCTTAAGAAGCTGGCGTGTTGTCACAATGCCCTTAACTTCATCCAAACCGCCGTTGCAGACCGGCAGACGAGAATAAGGAGAATTCAAAATCTTCTCCATATTAACTTCTCTGCTGTCCTGCAGATCGATGAATTCCACTTCACTTCTTGGAATCATCAAAGAAGCAACTAGTCTGTCATCGAGACGGAATACATTTCTGACCATCGTGTGCTCTTGAGCATCCAACACCCCGGTTTCTCCGCCTTCTTCAATCATCGAGTGAATTTCTTCTTCTGTCAGCTGCTGACTGTTATTTTGAATACCAAGTAACTTCAGTAAAGACTCAGTAGAAACAGATAGCAATTTGACAAATGGAAGCGCAATGAAAGCCAACCAATGAATTGGTTTAGCTACAAATCTTGCGATGGCATCAGCTGCAATCTGACCAACTCTCTTAGGAACAAGTTCGCCGATGACGATAGAGAAATAAGTAATACCGATTACCACACAAGCCATGGCTAAGCCGCGGGCAGTCGCCTCGTTCAGCGGAAAAGCCTCGGTCAGCACCTTAGAGAGAGGATCGACAAGTGCGAACTCACCCAAAATACCGGACAAAATCCCGATAGAAGTGATACCCACTTGAATTGTCGATAAAGCCCTTGTCGGATTTTCAGAGAGCATAAGAGCCAACTTGGCCCCCGGTGCATCATCTTCAGCAAGCATTTGTAGTTTGGTACGCCGGGCTGTCACAATGGCAATTTCGCTCATGGCAAAAAAGCCATTCAAACAAATCAATAAGAATAAACAGCCGACATCTATCCAGACGCTCATTTTTAACCTTTTAGTAAATCCAATAACCCATTGACAGCTTCTTCAACACATTGCTCTCTGACTTGCTGTCTGTCGCCCTCAAAATGGAAGCGAATAATATTCGGCATTTCGTCTTTAAGACCCCAGCCTAAGAAAACGGTTCCCACAGGCTTGCCCGGTTCTTCACCGCCGGGGCCTGCAATGCCGCTGACTGCTACTGCAACTTGAGCATTAGAGTTCTTTAAAGCTCCTACTACCATTTGAGCAACACAGTCGTTGCTGACGGCACCATACTTTTCCAAGATGCTCTGAGACACTCCCAACATTTCATGCTTTGCTGTGTTGTTATAAGTCACAAAGCCTCTATCAAACCAGTCGCTGGCTCCCGGAAGCTCGGTCAAAGCTGCAGCAATCATACCGCCGGTGCAAGACTCGGCAGTTGCGACTTTCAAATTACGGTCTTTTAATACATCTGCCAGGTCGGCAATCTTTGCTTTTAATTCGTTTTTCATTAGAAAACCTTCCACATTAGTTCTGCATTAAGGAAATACACAAGCAGCCATGCGACCCCGTTGACAACCAAAAGCGTATACAAAGCTGCAAAAACATCATCAATCATCACTGTCCAGCCTGATTGAGGACCATTATCAAGTCCGGCTGCAGGCGGCAATTTAACAATGTCAAAAAATCTAAACACCAGTACTCCGGCCAATTGCCAAAACAAACCGGTCGGACAAAGAAGAAGCACCAACCAAACGGCAACCACTTCATCGATCACGATTGAGCCGTGATCCATTTTTTTTAACACGGCCTCGCACTTCGGAATAGCGATGACTCCGACAATAAAACATAGAATCGTCAGAATCCACATCAACCCTCTTCCGCCCAAAGGCTCCAAAATAAGAAAGGCCAACCATGCTGCAAACGACCCCCACGTTCCGGGCCCCGGTGTTAAACAGCCCGCTCCGAAAAAAGTCGTAAATATGAGCCACGGGTTCTTGTAAACCTCTTTAATACTTGGCGCAGTGACAGAGTAATCTTTCATAATTTAGGCAAAGTGATTAAAACTTTTCGAAAGCTCAATGGACTTCCCGTCTTGATCCATTACTCGCAGAGGTTCAACGGCCGAGACAATTTCTCCTATTCTCGTCACTTTGACGGCGCCTCCCTCATTAAGATTCTCGATCTGAGCTCGTTGATTCTTCGGTGCCGTAAACAGAAGTTCGTAATCATCGCCGCCCGAAAGGACACACCTTCTCTGGACTTTCTCAGGGAGCCGTTTCATTTGCTCGGAACGCGGAAAATCTTTCCAGTACAAAATTGCTGAAACCTTTGATCTCTCAAGAATATGTCCCAAATCTCCAACCAGACCGTCGGAAATATCACAACAGGCCGTAGCCACGCTTTTTAATTTTTGTCCAAGCTCAACTCTCGGCGTCGGCGTATCCATGCGTGCTTTGAAATAAGAGAAATCGTTTACGGGAACTTCAAACTGACCCCAGATTGAACCCAAGGCCGCATAGGCATCTCCCGGAGTTCCCGAAACCCAAATGTCGTCACCCGGTTTAGCCCCTCCGCGGGTCATATAAGAATCACCTTCAACTTCTCCCATAGCGCAGATAGAAATGCAGGTCTTTCCCGGCATACCGTTAACGGATGCGGCTTTGGTTGTGTCTCCCCCGCGCAAAGGGCAATGAAATCTCTCAGCTTCCTCAAAGAGGCCTTTAGAAAAACCTTTTAGCCACACAGGGTCGGCTTCAGGAAGTGCAATAGAGAGGAAAAAAGCTTTTGGAGAGGCTCCGGCCGCCGCCAAATCTGACAAATTAACGGCCAAAGCTTTTCTGCCGACCGTATAAGGATCGGCATCATCAAGAAAATGAGTGCCTAAAGCCATCATATCTGCGGTGACAGCTAACTTCACGGCCCCAATAGTAAGGATGGCGCAATCGTCTCCGATCGAAGAGGAAGGCCAAGCGCCCGCACCTATCTCCGGACGAACAAAGAATCTCTTGATCAAAGAAAATTCGTCAAGAGATCCCTGGCCCTCCGAGATACTACACGGACTGTCGTCTGCATCTGCCGGCATTATCTAGCTTCGTGCGGACGAAGTTCCGGGACCAATTTATCCAGAACGCCGTTGACATAACGGAAACCGTCTGTACCGCCAAAGCTCTTAGCAAGCTCGACACCTTCGTTAATAACAACACGATAAGGTGTAGTGGTATGCTTCAACTCATAGGTACCAATCAAAAGAATAGCTCTTTCGACCGGAGAAAGGCTCTTGGTTTCGCGATCCAAATGTTTTTGGTAAACCTCTTCAAGTCCGGCAAAGTCTTCAACGGCACCGTGGAACAATTCGCGATAAAAATCAGAATCGGTTTCAGAGAAACCTTCCATCTCATAAATGTTGAGATCGATACCGTCCGGATCATTTCCGGTTAAAAGCCATTGATAAATGCCTTGAAGAGCAAACTCTCTTGCACGTCTGCGTGCACTTCTGCCGCCGCGTTTCTTGGCAACAGGAGAGTCAGATTGCTGTGATGCCATCTTTGTTATTCCTTGTTTACTACTCGGCTTGTCCGTAGCCAAGCAGTTTGTCAGTTCTTACTTTTAAGTTACCCATTTCTACGGCAACATTAGCAGCGTCCGTACCTTTTTCTACAACTCTTGCTTTTGCCTGTTCTTCGTTTTCAACAGTCAGAATGCAGTTAGCAATAGAAATAGCTTCGGCGCCAATCATGTCGGTAATGCCTCTGGAGGACTCGTTAGCAACTAATTCGAAATGATAAGTCTCGCCTCTGATAACACAGCCAATTGCGACCATGGCTTCCAATTCCGTGGATTCGTAAAGCTGGTAAAGTGCAAACGGGATCTCAAGAGCGCCGGGAACTGTTACGACAGTGATGTTTTCTTCCTTAACTCCAAGCTTCTTCAATTGAGCAAGACAAGCTTCGAGCATGGCGTTGCAGGCCCACTCGTTAAATCTTGCAACAACGATACCGACCCTTAATGCGCTTCCGTCTTTATTTGGTTCAATGAAATTAATAGCCACAACTGACTCCTAGAAAAGAGATTTTTTGATTCTAACAAAGCGGTGCTTAGAAGGAGTTTTCTTCGCACCTTCTTAAGCACCCAGAATATTTAATTTTCAAAAATAATTAGCAATGTGACAATGAGTACATACGCTCAATGTAGCGAGCAACGGTATCCACCTCAACATTGACTAGATCACGCTTCTTGGTGTACTTGAAAGAAGTGTGTTCGAAAGTATGAGGAATCAAGTTAATGGAAACTCTTGTTCCGGCGGGAGTATCTTCAACGGAGTTAATTGTCAAAGAGACGCCGTTGATGGTGATGGATCCTTTGTATGCCAGGAATTTTGCGAGCTTCATCGGGCATCTGACAACCAAATGCCAGGATTCTGCCTTCTGTTCCATCACTTCGACTTCGCCGACACCGTCAACATGGCCGCTGACGATATGGCCGTCAAGACGATCGCCGAGTCTCATGGCTTTTTCAAGGTTTACGTAGCCCCAGCCGTCAAGACCTGCGGTCTTCTCTAAGGACTCGGCCGAAACGTCAACTTTGAATCGTTTTTCATCGACTTCAACTACGGTCATGCATGCGCCGTTGATAGCGATAGAGTCTCCGATCTTCACACTGTCGAGTCCCAAATCCGGAGCTTCTACGTGAATTCTCAATCCATCACCAATCTCTTCGTTGTCACGAATTCGGCCGACAGCCTGAATAATTCCTGTAAACATCTTCTTCCTTTCTAAAGTTAATCTTCTTATTTTAACGGTCTAAGCTGAAATCTGACATCTTCGCCGACTTTCTGCATCGATTTGAATTCCAGTTGAGGGACTGCCTCCAAATTATGAAACGACGGCAAACGGAAAGCACGCATCCCCTCTCCCAAAAGCTTAGGAGCCATATATATCAGATACTCGTCGATAAGACCTAGTTCAGTCAAAGCTCCGTTTAATTTCGGGCCGGCTTCAACATGAATCTCATTGATTTCGCGCCGGGCAAGTTCTTTGATCAAAGCCTGCAAGTCTACTTTGCCGTCCGGACCCGGGAGTTCCAGGACCTCCACACCCATGTCTTCGAACACTTGAGCACGGACTATATCGTACCTCGCGCACACTAAAAGCACAGGCCCCGTCTCAAAAATCCTAAGCTCAGGATTAAGCGTCAAATGAGAATCAACTATGACTCTCAAAGGCTGTCTCTGAACATCAGGGAGTCTTACGTTCAACTGCGGATTATCAACCGCAACAGTGCTTGAACCCGTCAAGATGGCACCTGCACGAGCTCTCCACATCTGCCCGTCTTCTCGGGCAAGTTTGCCGGTAATCCATTTACTTTGGCCATTACTTAATGCAATGTCGCCGTCCAAACTCATTGCAATTTTGCTTCGGACGAAAGGAAGCCCGGTTCTCATCCGTTTTAAGAAACCGATGTTCATTTCTTCGGCCTCTTCTGCACAAATACCGGATTCAACCTGCACACCATTCTCTTCGAGCATCTTTAAGCCTCTTCCCGCAACGGCAGGATTCGGGTCTTTCAAAGCTGCAACTACGCGCCCGACTTTGGCGTTAATTAACGCCAAAGCACAGGGAGGAGTCCGTCCATAATGCGAACAAGGTTCCAACGAGACATAGACCGTTGCTCCTTCAACGCTCTCGCCTCTGGATTGAGCGTCTCGAAGCGCCATTACTTCAGCGTGAGCCTCCCCCGTTTTCTGGGTGAATCCCTCGCCGATAATTTTGCGGTCTTTTACAATCACACAGCCGACGGCCGGATTCGGAGGGCAGTTCGGGAGGGCGTTTTCAGCAAGAGCTAACGCCCTCTTCATGAAACTGATATCAGAAAAACTCATTTGCTTTTCTCCCTTTCGAGAACGTCTCCGAGTTTTTTCAAAGCCTCAGTGAAGTCCTCAGGCTTGGAGTAATTGAAATAGACTGAAGCAAAGCGAAGATAAGCGACCGAGTCGAGTTTTCTTAACTCGCTCATCACCAACTTTCCGACTTCCTTGGTCGAAATTTCTTTCTCTTTTCTCAGCTTCAGGTTTCTCTCGATCCTATCAATCGCCTCTTCAAGAAGGTCTGCTTTAACCGGTCTTTTCCTTAGAGCCAATTGCATTGAATTTCTCAACTTTTCTTGGCTGTAAGGCACTCGGGTCAAACCGTCTTTTTTAATTAAGACGGGAATGCACAAAGCAACCTTCTCGTAGGTCGTAAATCTGCTGTCACATTTAGGACACTTGCGTCTTCTTCGAACGGTTGTTCCCTCATCGCTAGTTCGGGAATCAATCACCTGAGTATCCTCGTACCCGCAGTATGGACAATTCATCACTCTCTCGACTTCTATGGTTCTCTGTAGACCGGGAAGCGAGCAACAAGGCTCTGCACTCTTTCTTTAACGTTCTTCAGTACCGCCTCGTCGTGAGGAGCATCTAAAACGTCGGCAATTAAAGAAGCAATTTCACGTGCTTCTTCTTCCTTCATGCCTCTTGTTGTCATAGCAGGGGAACCGATTCTGATGCCGCTCGTGACAAATGGTTTTTGCGGATCATTAGGAATGGAATTCTTATTTACGGTAATACCGACATCGTGAAGAACGGTTTCGGCTTCTTTACCGGTAATATTCTTTGAACGGAGGTCAACCAACATAACGTGGCTTTGAGTTCCGCCGGAAACAATACGCAGACCTCTCTTCTGCAATTCATCAGCGAAGACAGCTGCATTTTTGATAACCTGCTTTTGATACTCTTTGTATTCAGGCTGCAAGGCTTCATGCAAGGCGATAGCCTTACCGGCAATGACGTGCATTAAGGGGCCTCCCTGAATACCCGGGAACATAGCAGTATTAATTTGTTTTTCCAATTCCGGCTTGCAGAAAATCATGCCGCCTCTTGGCCCTCTCAATGTCTTGTGAGTTGTAGTTGTGACAATATCGGCGTAAGGGAAAGGAGAAGGGTAAACACCGGCTGCAATCAAGCCGGCGTAGTGGGCCATATCCACCATGAAATAAGCGCCAACTTTCTTAGCAATTTCTGCAAAGCGCTTGAAGTCGATATGCAATGAATAAGCGGAGGCGCCGGCAATGATGAGTTTCGGCTTATGTTCGAGAGCCAGCTTTTCCAAAGCGTCGTAGTCGATAGCTTCTTTTTCATTCAGACCATAACTGACGGCGTTGAACCACTTGCCGGACATGTTAAGTTTCATGCCGTGGGAAAGGTGACCGCCTTCTGCCAAGGACATTCCCATGACGGTGTCGCCGGGATTAAGCAATGCAAAAAACACTCCCATATTGGCCTGTGCACCGGAGTGAGGCTGTACATTCACAGCCATTTCAACGCCGCATGGTTCGCAGAAAAGCTTCTTAGCGCGTTCTTTAGCCAGTGTTTCAACTTCGTCAACGTATTCACAACCGCCGTAATATCTTTTTCCGGGGTAGCCCTCAGCATACTTATTTGTCAGAATACTGCCCTGTGCCTGAAGAACGGCAGGGGATGTGTAGTTTTCGGATGCGATCAGTTCAATCTGTTCTTCCTGTCGCTGGCTTTCTCTTTGGATGCTTGCCCATACTTCTGGATCAGTCTTTTCGATGGTGTTGTCCTTACTAAACACGGTTACCCTCCGGAATTGTTAAAGATAGTCACCAAATTATAGTGGTGACATGGGACAATCTCAGCTTCTTCCGAGAGTTATATACAGAATTCCGAGAAAAGATTGTTATTTTTTGAATATTCTTTCTTTTTTACCTTGACGACTTCCATATAATTATCAACAACTAATTATCTTTTAAGGAATAAAAGAAATGGCAGATAATACTCAAACAAACGCTGAAGAAATCAAGCTTCCGGATCCAATCATTTTTACTGATGCTGCCAGCCTCAAAGTTAAAGAATTGATTGAAGAAGAAGGAAACCCTGATCTGAAATTAAGAGTTTTCGTCCAAGGCGGCGGATGCTCCGGTTTCCAATATGGCTTCACATTCGATGAAGAAATCAACGAAGACGATGCCACAATGGTAAAAAACGGCGTTACATTGCTCATCGACTCTATGAGCTATCAGTATCTTGTCGGCGCTGAAATCGACTACAAGGAAGACTTGGAAGGTGCTCAGTTCGTTATCAAGAACCCGAACGCCACCACAACTTGCAGCTGCGGCTCCAGCTTCTCCGTATAGTAGAGTTCAGAATTCACTTCAATCCCGTTCAATACACGTTGGACGGGATTTTTCTTTGCTTCCCCGGCTCTCTCTAGTGCGGATAAAGAGCTCCCAGAATTCTCGGTCCTTTTGCTCCCGTAACAGACGGCAAGTTGCCGGGCAATCTTTCCACGAATTGCTTTGCCAGCCATGCAAATGCCGCACCTTCAACATCTTGTGTACTAAGTCCAAGAATATCCGTTGGCTGTACGATTTTACCCGGCAGATACTTTTGCAAGTATTCCATTAAGAGCGGATTTCTGGCGCCTCCTCCGCAGGTAAAAACTTCCTTAGTCTCCGGCTGATATTTTTCGATGTCTTTTGCCACCGCTAACGCCGACAGAGCAGTTAAAGTGTGCTGCACGTCTTCCGGTTTCATTCCGGCACGAAGGTGCTTATTGAGCCATTTGAGGTTAAACAACTCTCGACCCGTACTTTTCGGACAAGATTGGCTGAAGTAAGGCTCCGAACTGTAAAGATAGCTGAGCCAACCTTCATCTAAGACCCCGGTTCTAGCCCATTTAGCATCTTTGTCATACGTAAAGCCTAAATTCTCTTTAACCCAAGCATCTAAAAGGATATTAGCCGGTCCGCAGTCAAAACCGAAAGTCTTCTCTTCTTCCCCTCTTCTTCTCAGGAAAGTGACATTGGCAATGCCTCCGAAATTTACAATTGCTCGAGGCTCATCAGAAGCAAAAACAGATGCATGAAAAGCCGGTACAAGCGGAGCGCCCTGTCCTCCCGCTGCAATATCCCGATTTCGAAAATCGATGATCGTGTCAATTTGCGTTAGTTCCGCCAGCAAAGCGCCGTTGATAAGCTGAGTTGTGGCTCCGTTTTGCGGGTTATGGCGGACGGTTTGTCCATGAGCCCCAATCGCTGTTATATGGGACGCAGACAAGTCCAAATCTTTCAGAAGAGCATGACAAGTCTCGGCGTAGATTTGTGCCAACTGATTGCCGGCAATTTGGCTGCGATTAATTTCATCCGGACCGGAAAAGCAAAGTGACAGCAAGAGCGTGCGCAGCTCTTCCGAGAGGTTCATTGACTTAGAACCGAGAACTTCAAGCCCCGTGTTCGATTCGAACCGTACGGCTACGGCATCCACTCCGTCCAGACTGGTGCCCGACATCATCCCGATATAAATGCTCATAAAAAACGAGACCTCCAAACGGAGGCCTTTATTAACTTTGACTCTTACTCTATAGAAACTGAAGAATTGGTGTTATGCGCCAAATGGAATTTTCCCAAGAGTGCCAGCTGACGTTTAATAGGAGAAATAGCCAAGTCGAACTCTTGCTTCACGGCTCCTTTGAGAGGCTCGCCCGTACGCAGATCAGCAGTCAAAGGATTAATCTGCTGTCCGTTGTGCTTAAGCTCATAGTGGAGATGAGAACCGGTAACCATTCCTGTTCTTCCCACGTAGCCGATGAGCTGACCTTTCTTAACTTGAACTCCTTCCTTCATACCGGGAGCATACTTGCTCATGTGCGCATAAATTGAAGAGTATCCGGATCCGTGATCAATCTCTAACCAGTAGCCGTAGCCTCTTCTTTGATAGCGCTTGGTAACGATCTTGCCGTCGCTGGAAGCATAAATTGGGGTTCCTGTCGGAGCTGCCAAATCAATTCCCCAGTGAGGACGAAGACGACCAGTCACGGGGTGCTTTCTAACACGGTTGAAAGTTGAAGTTAAACGAGCTTCGCAAGGCATGCGGAGGAATGTTTTTTCAACGCTTTCTCCATCTGCATTGAAGTAGCCTTTAAAGTTATCATTTTCAAACCAGTAGGCTTCAACCGTCTTGTCTTTTCCGAAGAATTCAAGAGCAAGCAGACGTCCCGGACCTAAATCCGCACCGTCAAGCTGTCTTCTTTCATAAATAACATTGAAAGAATCACCGTTAGCAACCTTCTTAACATCAAAAGAGTCGCCCAACTGTTCTTTGACCTGCTTCATAACCCCGGCAGGAATCTTCGCAGACTGAGCGGCACCGTCTAATGTACGTTCTACATAAGCGGAGGCGGCAACCGGCAAAGTCGTAAAAGCGCTGGTCTTGTTTTCATGAACAAACTTTGACTTGCCTGTGTTAGAACGGCTAATCTGAAAATAAGTAATATCTTCAGAAAGTGTGTCAATCGGTTTGAATAATTTAATTGCGATAACTTCACCCTTCTGAGTAAGTCGTGCCTGAATCAATCTTCCGGGGACTAATCTTGCGAAAGGATTTTCTTTAGGTTTGATGGAATTAACGTAACGTTTAAAAGTGTTATCTTTAATTCCTAATCTTTCAAAAATCTTGTTGCTGTTGTCCTTATTTCTAATGACAGTTTCAGCATAAACATGGTCCATCTCTCCGGCCCACTCTTGAATGAGGGCGCCGAGATCCACTTCTCCGGCCTTTTCAACAACTTTAGATGGTTGTGCAGTTTCTGCGGATATAGCCGAATGGGATGAATAAACCGTACAAGCTAACACTAAACAGCTTGTTCCTAACGCTTTCATCAGCATCTTAAAATTCATCATCACGGCTTATTCACTCACTAACAATTAATAAAAAATAACTCCCTTCCCTAGCCAGCAAATAGTAGACTTGTGTCAGATAAAATTACGGTTCGGATTGGAATAGGCCTGCTTCGAATTGAAGCGTCGCAATTATAGTAAATAATCGTTTTCCAGTCCCTTATAGATTACCTTAGCTTTTTTCAGGATGTTTCCAACAATGACTGATACAGTTCAAGAGAAAAAATTACCGGTCTCTCCTAAAGTCAAGAGCGCCATGGCCTTGATTAAGAGAGGAATTGACACGATGTTAATTGAGGAAGAGTTGGAACAAAAACTCGCCAGATCCGAGCTTACGGGAAAACCCCTGCGCATCAAATTAGGGTTAGATCCAACTGCTCCGGATATCCATATTGGGCACACAGTTGTTTTAAACAAGCTTCGTCAATTCCAAGATCTTGGTCACACCGTTATTTTCTTGATCGGTGACTTTACAAGTTCTATCGGCGATCCCTCCGGCAGAAATACGACTCGTCCGCCGCTCACACGCGAACAAATCGAAACTAATGCTAAGACTTATTTAGATCAGGCAACTTTGGTTTTGGATAAAAGCAAGACTGAGGTTCGATACAACTCTGAATGGACAAACAAACTCGGTGCCGACGGACTCATTAAATTAGCATCCCGCTACACCTTGGCTCGTCTTTTGGAGCGTGATGATTTTGCTAAGCGCTATGCAGAAAATGCCCCTATCGCCATGCATGAACTCATCTATCCATTGATGCAAGGTTATGACTCCGTTGCTTTGGAATCCGATGTTGAGCTTGGCGGTTCTGATCAGAGATTCAATCTTTTAGTCGGCCGCGAACTCCAGCGCCAATACGGTCAGGAGCCGCAATGCATCATCACAATGCCTCTTCTTGTCGGTCTTGACGGCGTCAACAAGATGAGCAAGTCCAAACACAACTACATCGGCATTACCGACGAACCAAATGAAATGTTCGGCAAGGTGATGTCTGTCTCCGATGATTTGATGTGGAATTGGTACGACCTTCTTTCTTTGAGAAGCAACGAAGAAATCGCTCAGTTCAAGAAAGAATGCGAAGAAGGCAGAAATCCCAGAGACATTAAAGTTCTTTTAGCCAAAGAAATCGTTGAGCGCTTCCACAGTAAAGAAGCTGCTGATGCCGCAGAACAAGAATTTATTAACCGCTTCAAGAAAGGCGCCGCTCCGGCCGATATGCCGGAAGTAACCGTCACAACAGATGCGGAAGAAACCTCTTTAGCCAAAGTTCTTAAAGAAGCCGGTTTGGTCCCGACTTCTTCCGAGGGCTACAGAAATATTGAACAAGGCGGTGTACACATTAACGGTGAAAAGATTGCCGACAAGACCTACAAACTTAAACCCGGTCAATACACCGTTCAGGTAGGCAAGCGCAAATGGGCCAAAATCACCTTGACTAAGGCCTAAGATGATTGCTCTTCTTCAGCGCGTGCTGGAAAGCAGCGTCAAAGTTGACGGCCAAACCACGGGAAGCATCGGAAAAGGCCTGCTTCTTCTTGTCTGCGCACAAAAGGACGATACTGCGGCAAATGCTAAAGCACTTGCCCAGAAAGTCCTTAAATTCCGAGTCTTCGAAGACGAAGCCGGCAAGATGAATTTAAGTGCCCTTGATACAAAAGCAGAAATTCTCGTGGTTTCTCAGTTCACGTTAGCCGCCGACACAAACAGCGGTAACCGTGCGAGCTTTACTCCCGCTGCAGAACCGGGCTTGGCAAAGGAGCTCTATGATCTCTTTACTGAAGAGATCAGAGCTTCCGGATTAAAGACAGAAACTGGAATTTTTGGTGCAGACATGAAAGTTTCTCTGATCAACGACGGTCCCGTAACTTTCTGGCTGCAGATTCCAAAAAACAAATAATGGGAGAAAAAATGGAAAGTATTTTTAGAGTTTGGAGCGATTCTTTCCCGGATGGGCAGAGAATCCCTGAAGGTTTTGCCTTTGCCAAAATTTCTAATGCTCCCGGCGAACACACCGTGCCCGCAGGCAACAGAAATCCGCAAATCGCTTGGTCTAACGCACCCGCAGGTACTAAGTCGTTAATCCTTCTCTGCACGGATCATGATGTCCCTGCCGATTTTTCATCGGCGAATAAAGAAGGCTGCACTATACCGGCAGATGCCCCGAGAACAGACTTCCATCACTGGATTTTGGTTGACATCTCTCCTGAGGAGTCCTGCATCGATCCCGGAACATTGTCTAAGGGCTTCGTTCCGCACGGAAAGAAAGGACCGGCTTGCGCAAATGGGATGCGGCAAGGTCTGAATGACTACACCCAAGCCTTTGCCGATGATCCGGAGATGAGAGGCAAGTATTACGGATACGACGGTCCATGTCCTCCGTGGAATGATCTGCGCCCGCACGGCTATGTCTTTACGGTCTATGCCGTGGATTTTCCGCTTTTGCCTTTGTCCGGTCCGTTTACTGCGGAAGACGTCCTTGAAGCCATGAAAGGCCACATCCTTGCTTCAGGCTCCGTCACCGGGATGTATTCTTTGAATCCCGAAGTGGCACACAAGCTTTAAGCAAAAATTATCCAAAAAAGCCGAGCAATATTGTCTCGGCTTTTTTGTGTTTGTACAAAATTAAGGAGCCAGGGCTATCTGTTCTAATCCGGTTGTCTCCGGCAACCCAAACAGAATATTCATTGCTTGAACTGCTTGGCCTGAAGAGCCTTTTACCAAGTTGTCTTCAACAACAAGGACAACCAATAAGTTTGGTTCTTTACGGTAAAGAGCAATACGAACATAGTTAGAGCCTCTTACCATACGAGTTTCGGGCAACGCCCCTTTAGGCATCACATCAACAAAGGGTTCTTTACCGTAGCGTTCTTCATAGAGCTTTTGGAAATCTTGTTCCATGCCCTTCTCAGTCAGTTGGACATAAATAGTGGAGAAGATTCCGCGAATCGTTGGAAGCAAATGAGGAATAAAGGTCAAAGAGACTTTTTCGCCGGCAAATTCACTCAACTGCTGAACAATCTCAGGAGAATGGCGGTGACCGCCTACTCCATAAGCCTTAAAGTTATCCGTTGCTTCTGCACAGAGCAAATTAACGGCTGCTTTTCTTCCTGCCCCGCTGATGCCGGATTTACTGTCGGCAATAATTGTTTGTTTAATATCAACTATATTGCCGACTTTCTTGTGGAGTTCGAGCAAAGGCAACAATCCTAATTGGATGGAAGTCGGATAGCAGCCTGCCATGCCCAATACCATTGCGTCTTTCATTTTGTCGCGCATGGTTTCGGGTTGCCCGTAAACGGCTTTTTTCAAAATATCCGGACAAGTGTGTTCCATCTTGTACCACTTCTTAAACTCTTCCGTGTCCTTGAGTCTGAAATCAGCTGCCAAATCGATGACCTTCACTCCGTTTTTGGTCAGCTCTTCAGCCATGGACATAGCAACCCCATGCGGTGTGGCAAAAAATACGACATCGCATTCCTTAAGAGGCGCTTCTTTCGGATCTTGGAAAACTAAGTCAACTCTTCCTCGAAGGGAAGGATACATATCTTCAACGCGGGTCCCTGCTTCGCCTCGGCTGGTGATGGTGACAATTTCTGCGTTCGGATGCTGCGTTAAGAGTCTGAGCAACTCAATACCTGTGTAACCGCTTCCGCCGACGATACCGACTTTAATTTTCTTCATTTTTGTTTACCGAATAAGTTAGAGTGGAATTTCAAATTGAGGACTGCCAAGAAATAAGTGTGAAGCAGCCTTGGCTTTTTTGCAAAAAATCCCGGGAAAACCTTGAGCCTCCCGGGATCTCGTTTAGAAGAATTTTACTTCTGAACAATGCCTTTTAATTCTCTTCTGAGAATCTTTCCTACAGGTGTCTTAGGAATTGAATCCACGAAGACGATTTCTTTCGGCATCTTGTATCCGGTCAGATTCTGGCGGCAATAAGCAATAACCTGTTCTTTAGTCAAAGAAGGATCCTGCTTAACAATGACTGCCTTAACCATTTCACCGGATTTTTCGCTTGGTACGCCGACAACGCCGCATTCAAGCACGCCGGGCATGCCTTGAAGGACAGATTCAATTTCGTTCGGATAAACATTAAATCCGGAAACAAGAATCATGTCTTTCTGACGGTCCGTAATTGTAATTCGACCGTTGGAATCCATATTACCGATATCGCCTGTTCGCAGCCAGCCGTCGCGAATAGTGGCGGCGGTTTCATCCGGTCTGTTCCAGTACCCTTTCATAACCTGCGGACCGCGAACGCAAATCTCACCGGTATGTTCTTGAATTTCGTTAGGTGTTGTCCAAGTTCCCAAATCTCTAAATCCTTCGCCGCGGATAGAGACTTCGGTTGATGGGAATGGGAAACCGACAGAGCCGTTCCAGGGTGTGTACATCGGATTAGCAGATACGCCCGGAGAAGCTTCGGTTAAGCCATAAGCTTCAATAATATGACCTTTTGTTGAGTCAAACCACGCTTCAGCTACCGGCTTCTGAACCTGAGTTCCGCCGCCGACGGTTAACTTCAGCATTGAGAAGTCAAGATTCTTGAATTCCGGCACTCGCAGAAGACCGTTAAATAAGGTGTTGACGCCGCAGATAACGGTAAATTTGTTCTTTGCCCATTCTTTGACTAATCCCTTCATGTCTCGCGGATTAGTGATGAGAACGCACTTGGCACCCCATTGAAGGAAACTGCACATCGCGGTTAAAGAGAAAATGTGGTAGAGCGGAAGAGCGACCATCACAACTTCTTCTCTCTTCTTAAATTCTTTGGAGATCCAAATTCCGGTCTGCATCATGTTGGCCAGCACATTGCGGTGTGTCAGCATAGCGCCTTTAGAAACACCCGTAGTTCCGCCTGTGTACTGAAGGAAGGCAACATCGTCAGATTTAATTTCAACCGGTTTATATCCTTTGGAAGCCCCGATGCTCAAAGCCTGGTTGAATTCCACGGCATCCGGAAGATTAAACGGAGGAATCATCTTCTTAATGTTCTTCAGAACAAAGTTGATGATTTGTTTTTTCGGGAAAGATAAAAGGTCACCGACTTTGGTGGTAACGACATGCTTAACAGGACTGTCGGAAGCAACTTTTTCGAAAGTCTTAGCAAAGTTCTCGATGATGACAAGAACCTTAGCGCCGGAGTCTTTTAAGGTGCCGTTTAATTCTCTGCCTGTATAGAGCGGATTGACATTAACTACAATCATTCCGGCTTTCAAAATACCGAACAAAGTGACGGGATACTGCATCAGATTCGGCATCATTACGGCAACTCTGTCACCTTTTTCGACTCCTTCTAAACTCTGAAGATAAGCTGCAAAAGCAGAACTTTTTTCATCGAGCTCTTTATAAGACATAGTGCAGCCGAAATTTTGAAATGCCCGGATGTTGCCATACTCTTCAGCAATTTTTTCTTCAAAATCGGGCAAAGAAGAATAAATATCGGGATTGATCGTCGCCGGTACCCCTTCAGGATAGTTTTTGATCCAAGGGAACTCTTTTTGTTCTGTCATATCAAATCCAAAAATAAAAACGAAAACTCATTAAATTAAAAACCTTTGGCTTTTTCAGGCACAAAGGTTTCTCTTCTTCTACGACTGTTCTGCCAATTTTCCGATATGCTCAGCATATCTCTTGACATCGTCCCAATCCGTAAAGTCAATACACATTGTCGGATCTGTCGGCCCATTAGTAATCTTCATGATGAGCTGAATGCATTTCTTGTCAAAGAAATTGAGATTCGGATAGTCAATCTTGCCGGCAAAGCACTTCAGATCTTTAGGACGCCAAGGAGAGCGCGTCAAAAAGTTCTGCATGTATCTATTGCCTTCAACCGTCGCTTTAAACGGAGAACGTGCAACTACAGTCACGTTAAACATCGCATTCGGTTTTCTGTCCAAACGGGTGCAGTTATTACGGACAAATTCATAAACGTTCGGGTGGTAGGTTCCGTAAAGAACCGGAAAACCGCAAAGCACAAAATCGTATTTGTCCCAATCTACTCCTTCCAAAAGTGCCTCGCTAACGGGCATTACCGTCACGTTGTGGCCCATTTCTTTCAAATGGTCTTCGATAGTTCTGACCATCCTTGCGGTATGACCTTTACGAGAGTAGTAGACAATCAATATATTTTTCATTTAATTCTCCGAAAGGGAGCGATGTTTCGTCAGCTAAAAGAAAACTGAATCAGCTAATAATAAGCCGTCATCCGCAGTTTTTCTTCAATTTCCAATCAACAATTTTAGCAAGAATGTTTTTTTTGAGCTCTCCAATTCTTAAAAAGAGTAAAAGTGTGCAGGAATCAAGCATTTGTGGAGTACAATCCACTCACTTTATTTATAGGACTACAAGCTTAATTTATGGCAAAAGAAGATTTACTTGAAATGATTGGTGTCATCACGGAAGTTCTCCCTGATGCTCGTTATCGTGTGACACTTGAAAATGGTCACGAACTCATCGGTTATGCAAACGGTAAGATGAGAAAACACCACATCCGTATCCTTGCCGGCGACAAAGTAGCTGTAGAAATGTCCCCATATGATTTGACTAAAGGCCGAATCACTTACCGCTATATTGAAGGCCGTCCGCAATCAACAACTTCTGCTACTTCTAAGAAGAAATAAGAGTCTCTTAGAAAGCAAATCGACAAAAGCCTGCCGTTTGTGAGCAGGCTTTTTTCATATGAAAAAAGCCTTACGGGAAATTGAATCCGTAAGGCTTATTAACAGGAAATGAAAGGAAAGGGAAACTACTAGACAATAAACCGCATAATCAACATACCGATGACAGACATCAAAATACTGTTGAGCATAAGAAGTGGCCAATATTTTTTAGGCACTTCCGCAACACCTAACAAACGGCCCATGTACTGAATCTGGGAAGCCATCAACAGAAGAGCCGGAGACATAATAGTGATGGCGGTACCGTCCAAAGTCCCGGAAGCAAGCAAGCTCGCGGCAACACCGACACCGGCACCGCAGGACAACCAAGTGGCGCAAAGTACGGTAATTGCTTGGCCGGGAAGATCAAAGATCCCCATAACGGGACCGCAAACCTTGCCTAAGAAGGCCATAACACCGAATAAATCCAAGATGTAGGCCAAAACGAAAGCCATTAAAACATTGGGCAGGAGGTTGTTAATAGCAACGTTGAACCCTTTTCTCAATCCGATGATGAAAATATCAAACGGATTCTTTGTCTGGACTGTTGGCATTGCGTTACTCATTTTGGAAATCCTTCTTATAGAAAGTTGTAAGACAAACTCTGACAAAGACACCGCCGACAAATTTCAGGCAGAACATCACAACAAGCGGAATCCATACAGGGACGAGGAAGGCAAAGAACAAAGCGGAAGCGATAGAGAAGTAGTTGTTGACCAACCCTGCACCAGCGTACTGCCATGCACTCATCACAACCAAATTCTTCTTATCGATCTTGCCGGTATCCAACAAACCTTTTGTTAAAGCAGCACCAGCATCGGTACTTTGCAAGTCAGTAATCAAAGCCAAACCGGTCACGCCTGGAACGCCAAGAATAGGCTTGAGCAGAGGCGTCATCAATTTTTGAGCAGCTTTTAAGGCTCCGTAGTAAGAAAGAACTTCCAGAAGGCCTAAAGCAAGCATCACACCCGGCACCAAAGAGAGAGCGAAAAGGAAACCGGCACGAGCACTCACGCCGCCGCTGCCGACAAAGGAGGAAGCTCCGGAAATAGAGCCAAATTTGCCGATCAACGTTGTGAAGTCAAATGCTCCTAGCCAGCGATAGGCTTCAGGCATTTTGTAGAAAACTCCTGAAAAGAAACAGACCGCAAAAAAGAGAGAGACGTATGCGCCGACTCCGACTTTTTCTTCTTCCAAAGTGGCTTGTCCCTGTTGTTCAGGCACTTGGGGAGTTGAAAGAACATTAGAAACCATTTGATAAACCTGTAAAGATTTGTTAATCACAAATTCATTATATTTGTAAATAATTTGTAATTTTTAATTTTTATTTAAGTATCAACCCTGATATAGGAAACGATTAATTAGTTTTTGATCTATTTGTTAATTTTTATGTCATTATAAATATGTAGTTGATAACCCTAATTGTTTTCTGAATATCAGGAGAAAATCATGCAAGTCCTCATTAACGAAACTGGTGAAAGACGCTCTCTCAACATGATTGACTGGATGGACGAAAAAGACTATTCAGAAGCTCTGACCATGGCTGTTTCCAGCCCCGGCACCTTCGTCTTTGATCCGGAGCAAAATCTTTATTGTTGCTCAAGAGCCACCTGGGAATGGTGGAGAAGTTTCCTCTCTGGCCACACCCGTTATCCAGAAGCTAAAGCCGCTCTCTCTGCTTAAGCTTCATTCCGATTAAGCCTGTCTCGGCTGAAGTTCTCTCTCTTCGGCCGAGCTATTTCAACCACAACAAACAAACCATATTTCGACGCAAACCAACTTCATTTTTCCTTCAAGGAGCAACAGATTACAAGGCATTAAAGACTTCGTTATTTCGATTTTTATGCCGATTTTGATTGTTTTAAATAGATCGTTACTGGGAACTCCTAATCTGTAACGGTCTTATGGGAGGAATTCTCATGAGTACTGAGAATAGAGGAAGCTGGTTTGGGAAAAACCTAAATTCATCTTCGAATACACCAACAACATTAAGCGGTTGGTGGATATTCGGTCTGTGTGTAGCAATGATTGTAGGTTTCACTACACTCATCACTCTGACTTGCCGCGCCTACGTCGACAAACCGCCAATTCCTGAACAAGTCGTTGATACGAGCGGAAATACTGTTTTCACCGGCTCCGATATCCGTCAAGGACAAGAGATTTTCTTGAGCAAAGGCCTCATGAGCAACGGAACTGTCTGGGGACACGGCTCGTACCTCGGTCCTGACTTTTCGGCTCTTACACTGCACCGTATGGGCGAACAGGCCCGAAACGATTATGCTGCCGAATTCAACAAATCCTATAAAAAGCTATCTGCAGAACAAAAAGGTGCCGTAGATGCTAAGGTCATCGAAACGTTAAAAACCAATCGATACAACTCAACTCAGTCCGTCCTGACTCTTACCGATTCTCAAGTTCGCGCCTATCAAGCTGAACCGGCTCATTGGGCAGAGTACTTCAGTAATCCGGGCAAGAACGGCGGTTTAAAACCAAACACCATTACGGATCCCGACGAGCTCAAAAAACTAAGCGCTTATTTCACTTGGATGGCATGGGCGAGCGCGGCCAATCGCCCGGGCGAAAGCTACTCGTACACAAACAATTTTCCGTATGACCCGACAGTCGGTAATACGCCGACTACCGTTGCATTCGTGAGCATCCTTTTCCTCTTGGGCGGCATCGGCCTAACCTTGTTCATCATTGGACGCCATCCTGAATGGGATTGGCATTCGGCACAAAACGGCACCGCACCTTGGCTGCCTGCGCAGATGACATCTCCGAGTCAAAAGGCGCTCGTAAAATTCGTTGTGTTTGTCGCATTCCTCTTCATCATGCAATGCCTTGTCGGAGGCGGCGTCGCCCATATGCGTGCAGATCCAACGAATTTCTACGGAATTAATTTGGCGGAATACTTTCCAAGTTCGTTATTAAGAACTTTTCACTTGCAGGCGATGATTTTCTGGCTTGCTACCGGTTTTGCTACCGGCGGCTTATTCCTCCCGAGAATCCTCGGAGGCAAAGAAATGCCCGGCCAAGCACCTTTGACGAACATTCTTTTTGCAGCCTTAGCCATGGTTGTCTTCGGCAGTGTACTGAGCGAATGGGGCGGACTGTCCGGGCTATGGGACGGAATGACATTCTGGCTCGGCAGCCAAGGTTGGGAATATCTCGAAATCGGACGTGCATGGCAGTGGCTTCTCATTGTCGGTTTGCTGTTCTGGTTCTTCCTTGTCGTGCGCAACACCGTTCCGGCCTTGAAGAGACCTCCGGTCAGAAAGCTTTCGATTATGTTCTTGATCGCCGCTTTCTCCATTCCATTCTTCTATTTGCCGGCGGTTTTCTTCGATAACACCACCAACTACACAATCGTCGATACATGGCGTTTTTGGATCATTCACTTGTGGGTTGAGGGATTCTTTGAACTCTTTGCCACCACCATGGTCGCTCTGACTTTCATTGAGTTAGGCCTGGTCTCTAAGCAAATGGGTTTGCGTCTAATTTTCCTGGATGCTATCTTGATTTTCATGGGTGGGATCATCGGAACCGGCCATCACTGGTACTTCTCCGGCATGACTCAGCCGAACATGATGCTTTCTTCCTGCTTCTCTGCACTGGAAGTTGTTCCTCTGGTCGTTCTATGTGTTGAAGCCTGGTCATTCCGCAAAACCGCACTTCTCGGCCCGGATCAGACAATGGCTAAGAAGTTCTACTGGCCACTTATGTTCATGTTAGGCGTGGGCTTCTGGAACTTTATCGGAGCCGGTGTCCTGGGCTTCCTCATCAATATGCCGATTGTGAGTTACTTTGAAGTCGGGACTTATCTGACGCCGAACCATGGTCATGCCGCTATGTTCGGTGTATTCGGAATGCTTTCCTTGGCACTGTGCTTGATGGTTCTCAGAGAATCCGCTTCAGATGAAGTTTGGGCAAAAGCGGAAAAATGGATCAAATGTTCCTTCTGGGGATTGAATATCGGACTTATGCTGATGCTCGTTCTGAGTCTTATGCCAGCGGGATTCCTCCAGCTTTGGGACGTATTCAGCAACGGTTACTGGCATGCCAGAAGCGTGGAATTCACCAACTCCGGACTTCTTTCCTTCTTCGGCTACTTCAGAATGCCGGGTGACTTGGTATTCATTTTCTTCGGAGCTATTCCATTCTTTGTGGCGAGCTGGAAGGTCTGGAAAGGCAACGCTCGAACTTCTACAAACTAGTTTTCTCGTCAAAATCAAACGGTCCGAACATTTCTGCTGGACCGTTGGATTTGACGTTCTGTCAAAAATCAACCGGCCGCGAAGGCCGGTCAAATCACTCTTCTAACTTATTAGATAAGTGTTAAGAAGCGAGAGATCATGCGGATACGTTCTTCGACTGTATCCAATCTCAAGTATTCTCTATCGCAGTGGAATTCCGCACCGGCTGGGCCGCATCCGTCGATAACGGGAATATTCATTTCCGCCATGTGGTTGCCGTCGGAAGCTCCGCCAGCATCAACCCATTTAACGTCGACACCTTCGAGCTTGCCAGCTTCAGTAATCTGGCTAACCAATTCTTTGGTGTTTTCAGACAACGGCATAGCAGGAATATGGCTGACGCGTACGAGTTCCTGAGTAACTCTCGGAGCCCATGTGCACTTAGCCATGTTATTGAGGGCTTCATCAATGAGTTTGTCGCATTCCGGATTCCAGTAACGAACGTCGAGCTTGACAACGCATTTATCAGAAATAACGTTGGAAGCAGAACCGCCCTGGATCACGCCTGGGTTAACTGTAGTACCGACTTCATAATCAGCCAGACCGTAAGCAGCTAATGCAAATCTCATTGCAGCAACGTTAGCGTTTGCTCCTTTGTACGGTGCGTTGCCGGCATGTGAACCAACGCCATGGAATGTAACTTCGTAAGTAGCGGAACCTTTTCTGGAACGAACTAATTCGCCGCCTGCACGAGCTGCTTCGAAGACGAGTGCGCGTTTGGACTTAGCTGCCAAAGAAGCAAGCCACTTGGCGGAGTTCTTAGAACCTGTTTCTTCGTCCGGGTTCAAAGCAACGGCGATAGCCAATCTTTGAAGATCTTCCGGTCTTGCATTCTTTAAAGCATAGAAGATAGCCAAAACACCGCTCTTGCAGTCAGAGCATCCAGGACCATATGCTGTGTCGCCTTTCATGGAGAATGGACGTGCGGCAGCTGTTCCGTCAGGGAATACTGTGTCCATGTGAGCATTCATAAGAACATCGTATTCTTTTGCATCAGGTTTGTTTGTTGCAAAAAGACCTTTACCGGCGTTAGGACCGAGATCTACTAGTTCTGCATGGAATCCGATGGATTCATAATGCTTCTTCATCATTTCGGCAATAGCTGTGACGCCAGCGACATTGCTTGTACCGCAATCGATGTTAACAAGAGGCTTTAAATCTTCGATAAAGGATTCAAGGACTGTCATGAAAATCTTCCTGTTAAAAGATATTGAGAAGCGAGAATAATTCTTGGTCATTCCCGAAAATTGCTCAAAATTGTAGGAGGCTCCTCAAGAATAAGATATAAGTACTAACACGAACAACAGATCAGTCCTCGTACTCAAGTTATCTCAGTGAGTCACTACTGACTGTCTCAATACCTTTGTCCTTCCACTGCTGCTTAGCAGCCTCCATGGAACCGCCGACATTAATACCGCGGCAAGCATCTTCGATAATAAAAGTTTTAAAACCCTCTTTAACGGCATCCAAAGCGGACCAAGAAACACAGAAATCGGTTGCCAAACCGCATAAGAAAACTTCCGTGATGCCCTGGTCTCTCAGCCAATCCGCAAGAATTGTTTTTGATTTTCCGTCTGCTTCAAAGAATGCGGAATAACTATCTACTTCCGGGTTAGTGCCTTTACGAACATTGAATTCAGTGCCTTTAACCTCAAGTGCTTCGGCAAGTTCGGCCCCTTTGCTGTTCTGTACACAATGAACAGGCCACAGCACTTGCTGCCCGTAAGGCATCGTCGTCACATCATATGGTTTTTTATCTTCGTGATTTGAAGCAAAAGATTTGTGCTCGGCCGGATGCCAATCTTGGGTTAAAACAACCGTTTGGAATAACGGCATCACTTTATTGATAACAGGAATTACTTGGGACCCCTCCGGGACGGGAAGAGAGCCTGTTTCCAGAAAATCATTCTGAACATCAACAACAATGAGGGCTTGATTTTTATTCATTTCCAATCCATCCATATATCTGATCAACAACGCCTTTTACAGAACCGCTCTTGACTTGATAAGCACTCTGTCCGAATTCGATGTATGCCAAATCCATGCTGCCGGATTCTTCCGCTTTTTTAAATATATCTTTGAGAGCAAACCACTGATAAGGAAAGTCCAGAACCGGAAGTTCGTTTTCTTGGATAGCTTCTAAAATTCCTGTGTACAAACTTCTTGCAGGTCTTCCCATCGCAAAAGAATTTACTTCAGAGGCACCGTCAGAAAAATAAGAAAGCGGAATTCTCCAAGATTGGGGAAATGTAGATTCAGCTGTATTGATAAGACCGTCTGAAATCACGATGCCTGAGGCCCCCAACTGCAGGGCAGCTTTAACAGCATCTTCGGAAAGTAGAGATGCATCCGCTACAAATGGAATTTTTAAAGCGCGGTTCAATTCCGAAAAGTAAGTCAAAGAGTCAATTGCCGAAGCACCGGCAGAAGATTCGCAAAAGGATCGAAGGCCCGGAGCAGCCCAACCCTGAGCCAAGATAGTTTTAACACCGCTAGCAACTAAAACTTTAGAGTCTTTTAAATTGGATGCGACTCCGTAAATCCTCACGTCCTTCTCTTCCAAGGCCTCCATGTACGGTTCACGTAGTCCTCCAAGACAGACGCCTAAGATTTCGATATCTAAATCCAAGATCTTTTTGAACTGGGCCTCAAAATCAATTCCTTTCGGAACTTCAGGATCCTCGAGTCCCAGATCTTCTCTGACCGGTCTCAGAGCCTTATTAAGAAGCTTGAACTTCTTTTCATCAAAAGCCGTTTTCTGCTCCGGAAATATTTCCACTGCAAAAGGCTTATCCGTGAGCTCTCTGATCCTCGCGACGTTTTCTTCTAATTCTTCAGGAGTCATCAAACCGGCAGATAACACACCTAACGCACCGCTGTTGCTCGCCTGAGCAATAAGTTCCGGAGTTTGCCAGCAAAAACTCGGACGGCAAAAAATAGGCTTTTCTATTCCGAAGTACCACTGAACTCTTTCGATTTGGTTTTGGTGAATTTGAGAACTCAATTGATCCTCTGCGTAAAGGTATTCAAAAAATGAAAATATACCTCGAATCCTTGTCCTAGAACTTAACAAGGCATCTTAACCAGACCGTCCCATAAAGCACCGTTCCTAAGAATGGGGATGCAAGGGCCTAATCTAAGTCTTTTCGGTCAGACGTATTGTTCCATGTACTCTTTGAAATTTGAAATGGCAGCTCCCCCACAACCTGCAGCGAAATAAGAAGAAAACAAGAGAACGTTTCCGGTAATTGACTACGAAAGATGGAATACAGCTTTTTTCGAATAAGAACGCACGATAGTCCTTTCAGATAATTAACCCAACAATATAGAGACCTTAGACGCGAAAGTAATTAACAAATAAACGTGATCTTTTTTTGAGCATCAAACTCTACAAGATGAGTTTCAAAATCATCACAAACTGAGGGAAAAATTCAACTCTTCTTTAAATTACGTGTTGGAGATCGGAGACTATCGGTGTCGTGGAAGATATAAATGCATTAAGCCGTAAGACAGCCGGCTAGCCTGTGAAATGAACAGTGCTGTAAGGCCGTACTCGTCGAGACCTTCTACAACTATAGGCCTCTGTTGTAGTGGTGGTAGGAATCCATTTTCGTTTACGAAGCGAAGGAGGTCAATCTTGCTCCTCTATCAGAGAGTGTTCAATGCCTTTTCCAGCATTTAAAGCTTGCATGCCGCGACGAAGATGTCTTATGTTTGAATCTGAATAAAAAGGATCGGCGGAAACTTCAAACGGAATACGCTTCTCTCGAGTTACCGTTTTAGCAAAAATTGTAAATGCTGCAGTCAAGGTTAGTCCCATGTCAGAGCAGACTTGTTCCATATTGTTTTTTAAATCACGATCCATTCGAAAATTAACATTGCACATCTGAGACATTTTTCCCTCTTCTTAATTTCTACTTTATAGTTTCATATCTTATAAAGAATAAATACAATAATATCATTACAATATCATTATTCTAATAGATTTTTTACCCCTCTACTGCCAAGTTGTTTATCAATTTTTGACGCGAACGCTTGGTACTTCACTGAATGCAAAATCGTTTGTAAAAATAGCTGCCATTCGTAGTAAGAAGCGGACCTTTGCTGTGTGTGCTCCATGCTTTTTGTAGCTTATATGCTACAATTTTATCTATGATGCAAATTATCTAATCGTCTTCGTTTGATTCGTGGTTTGAACAATTCAAAGCCCCCGTAACTCAAGGCGCATCGCTGACCGATTAAGCAGGGTGATCCCAGTTAACTTTGGAAATAAGAAATCTGTCGGTGAAGATGTTTCTAAGATGCGCCGGAAATTCAGCTCCAGCTACAGGATTTGCTAAGCAATTTGCAATGAAATAGTTGTATTTCTCCTTGCCGGTGAGTATGAATCCAGTCAACGAGAAGACATTCCAAAAGCAAAAGAATTAATAAAGGAATTGCCATGACCAGTAGATTTTCGCCCTTTGATCCAGCTGAGTACTTAAAAAGGGATGAAGCGGTTCTTGCTTTTCTCTCTGAAGCTTTTTCCAGTCGTGATGCCCAGCATATTGCCGATGCAATCGGAATTGCGGCTAAAGCCAAAGGCATGAGCGAAATCGCTCGCCAGACCTCTTTAAGCCGAGAAAGCCTGTACCGTTCCTTAAGTAACAGGGGCAATCCCACGCTTCAAACAGTTATCGCTGTACTTAACACTTTAGGAATTGACCTCACAGTCTGCGCTCAACATTCTTCTACCAGCGGAGATTGACAACCATCCATTTCGCCTTATCAACAAGTTTCGACATTTGTCTTCCACAAAATAGAAGACGCCAAGTGTCTTAAATTGAGGATTAAGATTGTTATGGAGAGACCGGATGTAAGAAAATTACAATTGCATTTTTAGGCTTAAGAAAGCAACGGCATGGCAGCAAAAAACAAAAAACTTTATTTCATCATCGGCACGACAGTGATGACTCTGATCATCCTCTCGCTGATTGCGGTGGCCATTATTGCCAGCCCTAATTTCTTTCGGCCTAAAACCTATGCCGAGACCTACTTTACGGAATCCGTCAACGGGTTAGACGTGGGAGCCGCGGTTAAATTCAGAGGCGTTCCGGTAGGAAAGGTCACAGAAATCGATTTATCTTCGACTGTTTATCCTGAGAATCATATCTTTTTATTTTCTAAGAATAAGTCTGTGGCCGTCGTTAAGATGCTTCTCTATTTTGATGAAGGGCAAGTAAAACAGGATCTGCACAAATATATTGAAGAAGGGTTAAGAGCTCAGACTCAATTATCCGGACTGACGGGCACTCTTTACATATCTCTGGATTTTCTTAATCCTAAAGAATTTCCTGCCCCGGACAAACCTCCCGTCTGGGAAGCCAACTATTTGGTGATTCCCTCCGCACCAAGTCTTACTACTCAAATTACAGAAAGCGTTAGTTCATTCTTGTCTCGCTTAGACAAGATCCATCCGGATCAAAAAATTATGGAAACGATTCCTAATGCAAAGGAATTAATTGCTAACTTGGATAGAATTGCCGATGGTTTGAATGCTCATACGCTCAATCTTGTTTTAACGAACTTCGATAAGCTGCTTAAAACAGCATCCAATAAAATCTCTGATTTAGACGTCAAAACTCTGAAATCTCTCATTGCTCAGCTCGATTCCACGGCGGCCGATCTCGATAAACAAGTAGGTACATCCAATATTGATAAGTTAATGAACGATATTAATTCGCTTTCGGCTAAGTTCGATGCAATGGCCAAAAACAATCAGTACGATGTACGAGCTTTAATGCTGTCTCTGCTTCAAGTAACGCAGAATCTTGATCAATTAACCGGTCAATTGGCCACCGACCCGTCTAGTCTTGTCAGACCTAGACCCGGCGTTCCACGTGTGGAGTAAAAAAAATAGCCGATCGTGGAGACGACCGGCGTAATAACCCATTTCAACTACCAAGCTACGTTATTCTCAAAACAATAACAACTTTATGCCTGTAGCGTTGGTGTAATTTTGCTATATTTCCATCAATTCGTAAATTGCAATTATGCCCTTTTGGATTGCACAAAATGGAAATAAAAGTTAAGTCAATCAAGCTATTTTGCTCCATCGTTGAAACTGGCTCGCTCATTGCAGCTGCAAATAAAAATTTATTATCAGCTCCGGCTGCCAGCCGGGTTCTTTCTCAATTAGAAGATAGGCTTGGGTTCAAACTTTTTCACCGCACCAACCGTAATTTGTCTTTAACGGAAGAAGGCGCAGACTTTTACCGTATCGCCATGGAGTCGGTGCGTGCCTGGAAACATTTGGAAGACTATCCGATAAGACGAAGCCACCATAAGAGAATACTGCGTGTGGCTCTTTTAGCAAGACATACCAGCGACGTGACCCTGCCGGCTGTTGTCAAAATTTTAAAGAAGCATGAGGAGCACCTGAGGGTCACGATTGACGTCCATGCAAGCCGGGACATCTATTATTCCAAATACTCTCATCCCTTTGATGTGGGGTTCGGGATTCTTTTATCCGACCATGACGACTTAGTCAAAGTAAATTTGGCAAACCTTCCTTTCTGTCTGGTTATGTCTAAAGAGAATCCTTTAAGCAACCGCAAAATTTTGAAACCTGCCGATTTTGCAAGAGAACGTTTTATTGTTTTGTCCCGCGATATTAAAGAAAGAAATGCCTGCGGCCCCCTCCTCGGGAACATTGACGAAAATCAAATCGTCGGCGAAGTATCCTCCACACAAGTTGCTATTCGAATGACACGCAAAAACGTGGGAGTTCACTTAACGGATGTTTTAGCCGCCGTTAAAGTCAGTGACGACTGTGCCGCCATTCCGGTAGCCGATCCGCTGACAATTCCTTTCAGCGTTTTCTGGCCGAAAAGCTCCACTGCTCTCTCCCCCGAAGCCATCGAATGCATTGCTGAAATCGTCAATAACATTCAGCAGTTGGGCATTGAAGTTACGGAAGACGGGCAGAGCTTTTTACAAGGAAAAGTACCCGAAAAATATCTGGAAGCGACTCAATAAACCTATCCAACGTTTGGAATTCTATAATTCAAAATTTGTGTACTTAGAACAAAGTTGAGGAGAGATCATTGACTGCAAACCGAGTAGTTGTTGGGTTATCCGGAGGCGTAGACTCGTCGGTGACAGCTTACCTTCTTAAACAGCAAGGATATGAAGTCATCGGTCTTTTCATGAAAAACTGGGAAGACGATGATGACAGCGAATACTGTTCATCCAGACAGGATCTTATCGATGCCGCTGCGGCAGCCGATGTCATCGGAATCGAACTAGAGGCCGTTAATTTCGCCAAAGAGTACAAAGAAAGAGTGTTCTCCATTTTCTTGGAGGAATACCGAGCCGGCCGTACACCTAACCCCGATATTCTGTGCAACTCAGAAATCAAATTCAAATCCTTCTTGGATTACGCCCTGAAGATGGGTGCAGAAAAGATTGCAACGGGCCACTACGCTCGTGTTAGAGAAAATAACGGTCTTTTCGAATTACTCAAAGGAGTAGATCCGGCAAAAGATCAAAGCTATTTTCTCCACAGGCTCAACCAGCATCAACTCTCCAAATCTTTATTCCCAATCGGCGGCTACTGCAAGACTGAGATTCGCAAAATCGCCGCGGAAATCGGACTGCCAAACGCCCGTAAAAAAGACAGCACGGGAATCTGTTTTATCGGAGAAAGACCCTTCAGAGAGTTCCTTCACCGTTATTTGAGCAACAAACCGGGCCCAATTAAAACCCCGGACGGAAAGGTTGTGGGAGAGCATATCGGTTTGTCCTACTACACCCTTGGTCAAAGAAAAGGAATTGGAATCGGCGGTACAAAAGATTCCAATGGAGAACCTTGGTTTGCAGCGAGAAAAGACATCAAGGAAAACACGCTTTATGTAGTTCAGGGTCATGACCATCCTTGGCTGCAATCCATGACTTTAAAGGCGAGCGATCCGAATTGGATTCTCGGCACGCCCCCTGCTGCAGGAAGCCAGCTCTCTGTTAAAACACGCTACAGAATGCCCGATGAGCCCTGCGAGATTATTTCAGCAGATGAAAACTCTTTATTCTTAGCCAGTAAAGAGCCGATGTGGGCCGTCACTCCAGGTCAAAGCGCGGTCCTCTATAACGGGGATGTATGCT
>NZ_BAAGDP010000008.1:0-125831 GCF_054660695.1 Turicimonas sp. TL08 | reverse complement strand
GGTGCACCTATTTCTATTATCAAACAGTACATTGAACAACAGAATACGCCTGACTGAAAAAATTATTATATTCGACCCTTATATCACCGTCCTAAAGGACGGTGTTTTACGGGTCGGTCTGATAAAACCGATTTTACAATCCAAGACGAGGTTTCTCTACCGGTTGGACTCAGGATGTTGATACAGTACTTAGCGGAAAGATTTTCTGTGTAGATGAAGCGAGTCCATTCCAGGAACAGAAAACACCGTTATTTTTCTTACTTCTCCCAACTCGAGAATGATACTGAGGAAGGTTGGCGGAGAAGAGAGGTCCTTCGGCGTTACTGAGGTAGATTTTTCGATATAGAATTCCTCAACGGTGTATTAAGAATAATTGGCTGAATTATGAAAACAAGATTTTTAACGGGAATCACACCCAGCGGTACCCTTCACCTGGGTAACTATGTTGGCTGCATCAGACCAGCGATTGAGAAAGCAAAGCTCCCCAATACTGAGAGCTTCTATTTCATATCTGATTATCATGCTCTCATCAAGACCAGAGATCCTGACAGAATTGAAAAGAGCCGTATGCAAATTGCTGCAACCTGGCTTGCCTGCGGGTTAGATCCTAATCATGTTCATTTCTACCGCCAAAGCGACATCTTAGAAGTTCCTGAATTAAATTGGATTCTTAATTGCATCACTTCTAAGGGATTGATGAACAGAGCTCATGCCTACAAGGCAAAAGTGGATGATAACGTTGCTGCCGGGGAAGATCCGGACAACAATGTGTCTATGGGCCTTTATTGCTATCCGATTTTGATGGCTGCCGACATTTTGATGTTTAATGCCAACTATATTCCTGTCGGCCGAGACCAGATTCAACACGTTGAAATGTGCAGAGATATTGCTCAGCGTTTCAATCAGCTCTACGGAAAAGAAATCTTCACGCTGCCGGAAGCTTATATTGATGAAGAAGTCGCTGTGTTGCCGGGCCTAGACGGCAGAAAGATGAGTAAGAGCTACGACAACGTCATACCTCTTTTTGAAGGCGGAGAAAAAGCTCTTAAAGCAGCTATCCTCAAAGTGGTGACAGACTGTAAAGAACCGGGAGAGCCAAAGGATCCTTGTTCCACCTCTCTTACTCAGCTTTATGATGCATTCGCTACACCGTCAGAAAAAGAAGAGTTCGCTAATAAATTGAGAGATGGCCTCGGCTGGGGCGAGGCAAAAGAAATCGTATTCAAGCAAATCAACGCCGAAATTGGTCCGAAACGCGCTAAATACGAAGAACTCATGAGAAACCCACAGGTTGTGGAAGATATTCTTATGGAAGGCGCCGCACGCTTGAGACCAATGAGTCAGGCATTGATTGAAGAAGTTAGAAATGCAGTCGGTTTAAGAAGGTTCAAACCGGTCCTAGAAAAGGCTGAACAGAAGAAAGCCAAGAAGAAGAGCTGCCCTAAATTCAAACAGTATCGTGAGAAGGACGGGATGTTCTACTTCAACCTTCAAGACGAAAAAGGCAACGTTCTTATGACAGGAGGTTGTCTAGAGAACGGCAGAGATTTGGGTAAGCTTCTTTGCTGCTTCAAGGCAAACGGACTTAAAGCTTTCCAAGAATGCTACTGCAAGCTTTCTGACGGAGTAACAGAGGAGCAGATTGAAGCTATTCGCTTGGCAATGCATGAAGAAGAATAGTTTTTAAAATTTCTTTGATATGGCCCAATCAGAATCAAATCTGGTTGGGCTGATTTGTCCGGAGGAAAGGTTCGATGGAGTCGGCGGAGAAGAAGATAAAACCACTTGATGTATGTAGTAATCAATTGATATCAGCCAGTCATTGGGGAATTTTCCGCCCGATCGTTCAAGACGGCAGAGTGGTTGATGTGCAGCCGTTCGAGAAAGATTCTGCGCCATCAAAGAATCTTAAAAAGCTAGTTAAACTTCAAACGTCTCCGAACAGAATTCTGCATCCTTACGTCCGCAAGGAATATTTAGAGAACGGTCCCGCCAGTTCTGAAAAAAGAGGCCAAGATGAATGGATTCAAGTCACTTGGGATCAAGCTCTTGATTTGGTAGCCGGTGAAATCAAAAGAATTTATAAGGACTATGGACCTGCGGCAATGTTCGGGCGCTCTTATGGCTGGAAGTCTTCAGGTCTGGTTCATAGTGCACATACCTTACAGCAACGTTTGTTGAATCTTTGCGGAGGATTTGTTGAATGCGCTAACAGCTATTCGACAGGTGCCATTGCGACCATTCTTCCTTACGTTACTGGCAGCTCAGATCCAAAAAGTACGGCGTGGCCGAATATTCTCAAGCATAGTGAACGAATTGTATTTTGGGGTTGCGATCCTCTGGTGACCGGAGACATCGATTGGATTACAACGCTTCACCGAGCACGAGAGTATTTAGGCCAGCTCAAATCTTCCAAAATCAAGACCTACAGCATAAATCCTGTTCGTCCTGAGACTTCAAAGTTTCTTGAGAATGATTGGATAGCCCCAAAGCCCGGTACAGATGCCGCTCTGATGCTTGCATTGATGCATGAGCTCATCACAGCCGGTATGGCGAATAAGAGTTTCCTGGATAAATATACGTTCGGTTTCGATGAACTGAAAAACTACATTTTGGGCTCAACTGACGGTATCGAGAAAAACGCCGAATGGGCCGAGAAAGAAACCGGTATTCCAGCTTCTGTCATTTGCAATCTCGCCCAAGATTTGGCAACTCATCGGACGATGTTGATGATTGGCTGGGGGCCTCAGAGAGCACGTTATGGCGAGCAATTTCCATGGATGGCATACGCATTGGCCTGTGTGCTCGGACAAATTGGTCTACCCGGAGGTGGAATAGGATCAAATTACCATTACTCCGACGGAGGAGTTCCTGTTCGAAAAGGAAAACAGCCGAGAGGAATTCCTTCCAAAATTGCGCCGGTTTGGCCTTACAAAAATCCTGAAGAATTTTCTCAGAAGATACCGGTGGCATCTTTCGTAGATTGTTTCTTGAATCCAGGAAAAAGTATTGATTTCAACGGCAAAAAAGTTAAGTATCCTGAAGTCAAAATGGTGATGTGGACTGGCGGCAATCCATTCTCTCATCAGCCGGAAACTAATCGGCTTAAGACAGCATGGAGCATTCCTGAGACTGTGGTTGTATCTGACCATGTTTGGAGTGCGACGGCAAGACATGCAGATATCGTTCTGCCAGCCTCAACCACACTTGAAAGAAACGATATTGTAGGAATAGGTACCTACACCAATGACGGCATAGTTGCCATGCATAAAGCCGTTGAGGCTCCCGGAGAAGCAAAATCAGACTATGAAATCTATATGCTTTTAGCAGAAAAGCTGGGATTGAAAGAAGCCTTCACCGAGGGTCTCGATGAAGCCGGCTGGATCAGAAAAATTTACAACGATGCATTGGCGGCAAATAAGAAGATAGGAGTTGATCTTCCAAATTTTGAAGAGTTTTGGACGCAAGGATACGTGTTGTATCCGGAGGCTTCTGAAGAAGCAGAGTATGTTGCTTTTGGAGATTTTATAAATTCTCCCGAACACAGTCCTCTAAGAACTGAAAGCGACAAGTTCCAGCTTTTCAGTCCAACCATTGATTCATTCGGTTATGGGGATTGCCGCGGATATCCAATGTATTTCAAACCTGAAGAGCTGCCGGCCGCTGAAAACGAATTCTTTCTGGTAAGTCTCAAAGCCTCAGATCGTCTGCATAGCCAACTTCATAATCTGGATGCAACTTTTGACGGACCTCAAGTGCCCGAAAAAGTCAGAATCAATCGAGAAGACGGAATAAAACTCGGCTTAAAGAGCGGTGAAAAAGTTGAACTGCATAACTCCCGAGGAGTTATTGTCGCAACAGCTGAGCTATCTGAAGATATCGCATCCGGCGTTGTGGCAGTGTGCCACGGCGGAATGTTCTTCTCTATAGCTGATAAGGATGTCGGGGGCTGTTCAAATACACTGGTCAAAGACGTTCCGACCTCCTCATTGGCAAGAGGAAATGTCGCCTCTTACGGGACAGTCAAAGTTCGGAAAGCTCTCTAGTATCTGCTCTCATCCGTGATTATTAGGCCGAGCGGAATATCAGTTTCTTCCGGCTCAATAGTTTCAATTCTGCACTGAGAGTAAGCAATTCCAACGGTAAATGGCCGAGGATTTGTCTGAGATAAGTAACGGTCATACCACCCGCCTCCATAACCGAGCCTGTAATTTGAGTTGTCGAAGCCCAGGCAGGGGACAAGTAAAAGATCTGGAGCAATTTTTCGGATGGTTTGCGGAACCAAAGTGTTGAAAATTCCTTTGGTCAGTTTTGTTTCCGGAGACCATTCGGCAAAAAACATCTGGTTGTTTTCAATAACTGGTATTGCAGCTTTTCTTCCCGGTTTTTTTTCAAGCCATGAAGCCATGAACGGCACTAAATCAACTTCGTGAAAAATTGGAAGATAAAAACCAACGATGGCGTAACTTTGCACTGACATCCAACTTCTTAATTTATCAATGACTGCAGCTGATACACAAGGGTCGATGGGACGCCCGTCGCGAAGTTGTTTGAGCTTTTTTCGGAGATTGGTCTTGAAGGGCGAAGATGGCATTTTCAGTCCGGAATTTGTTTGTTAACAAGGCGGTTATGTATTATTTCTCAAAAATTCAAAAGATTTCAAGAATCTGTGGAAAATGAAAAGATACATAGTTGGAGGTTGGGTCAGAGACACTCTTTTAAAAGAAGAGGGCTTTGATATCGCGCCTCAGGACAAGGACTGGGTCGTAGTCGGTGCTAGTCCGGAAGAAATGGTTAAGCGTGGTTTTATTCCCGTAGGCGCTGACTTTCCGGTTTTTATTGATCCCAAGAACGGAGAAGAGTTGGCGCTCGCCCGCACGGAAAGAAAAAGCGGGAAGGGCTATCACGGTTTTGTCTTTCATGCCGACCCATCCGTCACGTTAGAAGAGGATCTTCTAAGACGAGACTTGACTATTAACGCCATGGCTTTTGATGAAGACGGCTCTCTAATTGATTGCTATGGCGGAAAAGAAGATTTAAAAAATCGAGTATTGAGACATGTTAGCGACGCTTTTGTCGAGGATCCTGTTCGATTGCTGAGAGTGGCCAGATTTTCTGCAAGACTGCCGGAATTTTCTATTGCCTCGGAAACGATGACTCTTTTGCAGACTATCGTCTCGTCGGGAGAGTCCGATAACTTAGTCCAAGAAAGAGTTACTCAAGAATTTTTGCGGGCGCTTGAAGAGTCTAAGCCTTCCAGATTCTTTGAAGTCTTGAGAGAAACCGGATACTTGGAGAGAGCGTTCCCAGCCTGGAAACTTTCTCCATCCGTTTTAGCAAAAGTCGATGAGGTTAAAAGTGAGAATCCGAGGCTCAAAAGATTTGTCGCGAGCTTAGAAGAGGTTTCGGTTCAAGATCTGAACAAGATTTTGAAAGCTCTTAGACTGCCGAAGGAATATTCTGAACTGGCAGTCTTGGTCAAAACTTATGAAAAGAAGGTTCCGAAAGTTTCATCTTCGGCCTCTGAAAAATTGCTCTTCTTGAAAAAGACAGATTCGCTCAGAAGGCCTGAAAGATTTAAACAATTGCTTGAGTGCTATGACACTGATCTTTCAAAGGATGAGCGAGACTATTGGGAACAACTTGCTGACGCAGTCAAACAATTAGACTTGAAGGAAATTGTCGCAAAAGTTAAAGATAAAAAGGACGTGCCGAAAATGGTCGACGAGGCAAGGTGCTTGTTAATTGAAAAATTCTCAAAGTAACTTTCCGATTAAAAGAATTACAGTTCCGATGAGAATAGTGCTCGCAATCGGAATGTTTATCTCTTTTCCGAAGATTTTGAAGTTAATATCTCCCGGAAGTCGTCCGATTCCGAGCTTTTGAAGCCAAGGAATTGCAGACGACAGAATACAGAGAGCTATAAAAATAGTAAGAATCCATCGCATGCATTAGATTGTGGCATAAATCAATGCAGTGATGTTACTCAGCGAAGGAAAACGATAAATGCGGATAGAAGATTTTCTTCTGTGTTCCGGCAAATACCGCAAGCTACATTTGACAGATTATGTCCTGGATGTTGCGATAGGTGCTTATGACTCCGAAAGAAAACGAAAACAATCTGTTAGATTTAATGTTGAAGCATGGGTTGAAAATCATCCGGCCGACGATGACTTATCCAATGTATACAACTACGAAGAAATCATCGGTTCTATAAAAGAAGTCCTTTCAAAAGGTCACATTGATCTGCAGGAAACTCTTGCTGCATCGGTGGCTAAACATGTCCTCTCAAATCCCATGGTAAAGGCGGTAAAAGTTAAGACAGAAAAATTGGATGTTCTGACAGACGGTGCATCCTTTGGAATAGAGATATTTGTTGAACAGCATGATCAAAATTAAAGCGGTAGATTCTCTCCAAGAAAAAGAGAAAGAACTTTCTTTGATGGCCGAAGAGCCGTCGGACGAAACCTCGGCGGAAGAAATGGAGCCTGCGAAAGATAAAAAAAATTTGGTGACACGTCAGCGACTTTCTTTTGAGAATAGAAAACTTGAAAAAAGAATCGTCAGACTTTGCGCAAAGGCCATTATCGACTTTAATCTCATTGAAGACGGTGACAAGGTCATGGTCTGCGTATCCGGGGGCAAAGACTCATATGCTCTTTTAGATGCTTTGGTGAGACTGCAGGGCAGAAGCAACGTGAAGTTTGAACTTCTAGCTTTTTGTCTGAATCAGCATCTTCCCGATTTCCCGTTGGATAAATTGGTTAATCATCTCGAGAAGATCGGTGTTCCGTACCTTATCGAAGATCAGGATACTTTCAGTATTGTTAAATCCAAGTATCAAGATCCAAGAAACTTTTGTTCTTTATGCTCTCGTTTGAGAAGAGGCATTGTCTACCGCATTGCCAAGGAGCAGAAGGTTACAAAAATTGCCCTAGGACACCACATGGACGATGTGGTTTCTACGCTGCTTCTTAACATGTATTACGGCGGACGCCTCAAGTCGATGCCGCCGAAACTTTTGAGCGATGCCAAGGAGCATATTGTTATCCGGCCGATGATCTATATTCGCGAAAAAGACTTGAAACGCTGGTGCAAAGTTCAAAATTACGACATCATTCCGAAGCTTTGCGGAGCCGATGATAAATGCCGTCGAGAAATGAAAGAATTGATTGAGAAAATGGACAAAGAGCACCCGGGCCGAGTGGAAAATATTTTTAAGAGTTTAGGCCGCGTAGCTCCGTCCCATCTGATGGATGAGGAAGTTTTTGATTTTGTTAATTTGAAAGCTCAGCCGCAAGAAGAAAAGGAACAGAATTAATTATTTTTCAAAGTTCGCTCTGCAGAACCTGAGGTTAGGGAACTCAAAAGGATCCATGTTTTAGTGCGGTATTTATCGGCTGAGTTATCGGGAACTGCTTAAAAAGCAACAGATTTTTTGTAGACTATTCGGATAATCAAAGATTATTTAGTGTAAGAGGTAAATATGAGAGCTCGCTCAATGAAGATCGGCGATTTGGCTGTACATAAGGTAGCAACAATACCTTCCGGCACATCGCTTCTTAATTGCGCAAAAGAAATGAGAGAACTTCATGTCGGAAGTCTCGTGGTTGTTGATGAGAACGAACGCCCGATCGGTATGCTGACAGACCGAGACATTACGATTGAAGTAGTGGCCCTGGAAAAAGACATTAAGACTCTCGTGGTTGATGAAGTTATGTCTGCACCGGTTTCTGTAGCTCACTCCTCCGAAGGTGTGGTCGATGCTCTTGCCAGAATGCGGGAACAGGGTATAAGAAGACTCCCGGTAGTTGATGAGGAAGGTAAGATTAGCGGTATTGTGACAGCCTCCAATATCGTAGAGGAACTTTCAGTGATGCTTGACAGTATTGTCCGCGCTGTTAAATCTTCTAAGACTCGTGAGATTGCACAAAGACCGTAGTCAAAATTGAGGTACCAAAGATGAAGATTTCTTCTCCGGCTTTTGCTGACAAGGGATTTATTCCAATCGAATACACACAGGAAGGAGAAGATCTCTCCCCTCCGTTAGTAATTTCTGACATTCCTGAGGCTGCGAAATCTTTGGTACTTATCGTGGAGGATCCGGATGCTCCAGATCCGGAAAATCCTAAATTAATTTTTACCCATTGGATTGTTTATAACCTTCCTCCGCAGTCTATGGAATTAGCGGCAGGCCAGGACATCTCACAAATTTCCGGCGCAAAGGAAGGTTTGAACGACAGAGGAACCGTAGGCTATATCGGCCCTCGTCCCCCGATCGGTACGCATCGGTATTTCTTTAAGCTGTACGCGCTTAATACCGAATTGTCTTTTGAACGTCCTCCTCAAAGAAAAGAAGTTCTACGAGAAATGGACGGCTTTATCGTCGGTTCCGCACAGATTGTTGGTCTTTACAAGCTGACCACTTAATTCCGTAAGTCATTTTCTGTGAGCCTCTTGGTTCGGTCAGGTTCGATTTTCTGAGAAGGATCTGCTTTAAAAAGCGGAAGACTAATTTCGCAGGTAATACCCGACCCAAGTTCTGTTCGTTTGATTGAAAATTTTCCTCCGTGATTCTGAATGATGGATCTCACGATGGAAAGACCAATTCCTAAGCCGGCACTTTTGCGAGAGGACATGGATACTTGGATTCTTTGCAGTTCATCATCTGAGACCTTGGACCCATTGTCTGCAATGGCTATTCTGCAACTATCTTTGTCCTCGTTAACAGCAACAGTGACCTCCGGATTCTTAACATTTTGAGCTTCGAGAGCCTCCTTGGCATTCTTAAGCAGATTGTAGATTGCCAATTCAAATTCCAAAGGCGACAAACTGCAAACCGGCTCTGCATTGGAGCGGGAAAAATTGATTGCTAAATTATCACAATGAAAGGCAAAGCGAAAATCTTGAATAGCTTCTGCTACCGTTTCGTTAACTCTCGACGGTGTTTTCTTTAGCTTTCTTTCTTTTGCGTAATTTCGAACCGAGTTGACGATATCTTCAACTTTCTTGGTCTGAAAAATTATTTTTATAAGCATTTCCGTCAGCGTCTGGCTGTCTAGGGCCTGTTTGTTTTGTGCTCGCAAAAGTCCTTCGGCATAAGCTTGGACAGCACCTAAAGGCTGTGGAAGTTCATGCGCAATCATTGAACTCATATGATCGATGGTGCTGATTTTTTGCAACGCCATCAAACGGGCTTCGGCCTCTTTCATAGCCCGATCGGTTTTGATTTTGGCTCTTAATGTAGCTACAAGCTGCTCAGACCTTCTTTTTAATTTCAGGTAAAGGAAGAGAGTCAGAGAAAGCAGGCCTAAAAGGAAAACGGCAAAAAGCAGGACTGCAAAACTGTACTTTTGAAGCATTTCTTTGAGAGTCCAGGGCCGATAGTCCGAGAAGTGGCCGATCTTCAGCTCCTTGAAAAGACCATCAATTGAGCTGAGATCCATTTGAACCGACCATGATGCGGTCCCTTTCGAAAACGGCATCTCAAGAAGCGCTGTGACTAACTTGCGTGTGAAGGCAGCATCGCTGTTTTTTGTAGAAGATAAGGTCCAATTCGGAAAGGTTCGAGTAGAGCTGGTGCAGGGGGATGTACTCGAGACTAACACCGGCTTTACCTTCTCTCGAATTTCTTTATTTTGTGCGGACAAGGTTTCCCAATAGCAGCCGGGGAGCGCTACGTCAATTAAAGCCTGCAGAAGATCTTCGGGATTTTTGTTGAGGAAAGAGACGGAAGAGAAGAATTTTTTCGGATCGTATCCGGCATAACTGATTTCTGCTAACGGCACAATGTGGCTAAAAAAAGCCTCAGGATTGTTGGAGGTAAAGCGTTTGCCTTTTAAATCGGCAAGCGTGCGAACGGTCATGTCCGGTCGAGTTAAAAAGACCGAACCTAATTCATTTCTATCCGTACCTTTTTTTGTGGGAGCATAAATTAATAGCTCACGAACCCCGTCTTGTGAAAGAGAGCGTGCAAAGCCGGCTGATGAAATGAAGTACTCGATTTTCTTTTCTTCTATCAGTTTCTTTAAGTGCGTAAGAGACACCGGCTGCATGAATTGGATTTCATTCGTACCGAATTTCTGTTCCAGATATTTTTTAGTTGCTTCAAAGAACTCTTGTTCGTTGCTCGACATAGCGCCGGTTCCGAGACCAACCACGTAAGTGGCTTGTGCCGGACCCGATAACAAAGCCAAAGGCAACACTAAAAGCAAGAGAATTTTCGGCATAAAGATCTCCATATCACTGCCTCTATGATCTCATACCGGCCTATTAGGATTTACACCTTTTTTATTACCTAAGTACCAGGTGCCTAAGTGACACTTTCTTTATCTTGGAGCCATGGAAGTTCTCAAAACAAAGGAGAAAAAGGTGCCAAGAATGTCAAATAAGTTTTTAACATTTTGTTTGCTGTGCTCGGTCCCGGCTGTTTACGCTCAAAGTACGGTGAGTGTTTACGGCGTTGTGGATACGGGCTTCGGCGTTATGAAAGGCAAAGGTCAGCAGACTAGTGTTCAAGCCGTCTCGGGAGGAAATGCTGCCAGTCGTTGGGGCCTGACAGGAAAAGAAGAGCTCGGAAATGGAAATTATGTTAAGTTCATCTTGGAACAAGGCATCAAAGTAAATAACGGAGCTCCTCAAACCGCCGGTGTGCTTTTCGATAGAGACTCTTTACTGATCGTCGGTGGAAAATGGGGCGAACTGGGTTTCGGCCGCTCGGGCTCTCTAATGGGAACCACAGGATACTTTGGACAGTTCCCAAAGATGGGCGCCAATCCAATGGCAAGCAACTTCTTAGATGCGGCTCTTATCGGTTCCTTGGTTAATTCCGGAATGCTTAATAATTCTGTCACTTACCAAGTAAAGCCAACCAATGCAGTTACTTTGACGGCGCAATACTCAAACGGCATCTCCTCTGATGAGGATGCTTGGAGTAAAAACAACCATTACTATGGTCTATCAGCCCAATACAAGCAAGCTGACTTTAGCGTAGGAACTGTTTTTACCGTGATCGATTACAGAAAGGCCGGAGCCAATAATGGCGCGGATTCCGAGCCGACTTATAACTTATTCTTGACAGCATATAAGATGTTCGGACAGTTCCGCCTAAACTTCGGATATCAGCATGTTTGGAATTCTCGAAACCTGAGCGGCGGTCCTAATGCCTTTTATGCCAAAGATTTGGGATTTGGAAATACTGCTAAGGTCAAAGAAAGCAGGAAAGGCTTTAGATCTGACTCTTTCGTCATCGGCGGCAGCTATCCTGTAGGCGGAGGAAAACTCTTTGGCGCCTTCAAATGGAATATGGGAAAATGGCAGGGTGAAAGCATGAAGACAGATGCCGACAGAGACGGCGATCGTTGGGTCGCTTCGCTAAAGTACCTCTATCCATTGTCCAAGCGAACCTCGCTCTATGCAGTAGGCAGCTATGCCAGAGGAACAGGAATGTTCAAGAATGCTGAAAGCAAGGCGACTCGTTTAACAACAGCGTTCGGTGTGTGTCATAACTTTTAGTCTTTTGGGAGAAAAAAGTGATCGACCGCAAACTTCAGGAAAATTCAATCGTTCGTATTGTTGATGATGACGAAGGATTCGCAGACGCAATCCGTTTCATCCTCAAGACTGAAGGCTGGCTTGTCACTTTTTATTCTGACACCGCTTCGTTTTTGAAAAAGGACGATCCCGAAGTTCCCGGGTGCATTATTTTGGATTATCAGATGCCTTTGGTGAATGGTTTGGAGTTTCAGGAAATGCTGGCGCATGAAGGTTATTCTCAGCCCATCATCTTCCTTACAGCTCATGCGGATGTAGACATGGCTATTACCGCTTTTAGAAAAGGCGCCGTTGATATTCTGAAAAAGCCTGTGTCAGCTGAAGTTTTGCTTGAAGCCGTTGAAAGAGCCGTAAAGACTGATAATGAAGAACGGCATAAGGATTATCGAATGGTCAGGTATCAGGAGTTCTACGACGCTTTAACTCAACGAGAAAAGGAAGTATTGAAGTTGGTTAATGCCGGATTGATGAACTACCAGATTGCTCAAAGGTTAGGATTGAGTGAGAGAACCGTAGAAACTCATCGCTTCAATGCCTACAACAAAGTCGGTGTCAGAGACCTAATACAACTAAGAGAGTTTATGTCGCATATAGAGGCGTAACGCTTTATTTCTCAATAGTTTCTTAAATAGTTAATTTAATTCACAGGGGACTGAAAAGGTCCTCTCAGGGGAAGTTTTTTCTCAAAATCTTCAAGGAGTTAATTATGTCTAACATTAGCAGAAGAAATCTTTTCAAGACAGCCGGTGCCGGTGTTCTGGCTTTTGGTTCGGGAGCTGTTCTTGCCCAGACCTCAAATCCTGCAAATCCTGCAAATCCGTACGTTCCTCAACAATGGGACGAATCTTATGATGTTGTTGTAGTTGGCGGTGGCGGAGCTGGTATGGCGGCTGCTTTGTTGGCTGCACAAAACGGAGCAAAAGTAGTAATTATTGAAAAATTGCTTTTTGCCGGCGGTAATACTATGGCAGCTCAAGGCCAAATTAATGCCGCAGATCCAGTTCGTCAACCGAAGCAAAATATTGAAGATTCTCCTGAAAAACATGCCGCTCAAACCTTAGCTGCAGGCGATTTCAGAGGCGATCCTGCTCGTGTCAAAGTCCTTTGTGATAATGCCTATAGCGTAATCACATGGCTCGAAGGCTTAGGAATGGAATTCAAGCCGACAGTTCATCAAATGTTCGGCGGTCTCTATCCTCGCGCTCACTCTCCTGCAGTTCCGAAAGGCATCGGTTATACGGGAGTCTTGTCAAAAGCCTTGAAGAAAGAAAACGTTCCGTTTAAGACCGGTTTCTCCGTCGTTGAGATTTACCGCGAACAGCCATGGAGCGGCGATGTCCTAGGCGTAAAAGTTCAAAACAGCAAAGGACAAGTCTTAAATATTGAGGCCAAGAAAGGCGTAGTTTTAGCCAGCGGCGGATTCTCCGGCAATCAGTATTTGAGAGAACTGCATGATCCAAGAACTGCTGGACTCGGCACTGACAATCTTCCCGGCCATACCGGTGATGTAATGATGGCTGCAAATCGAATCGGCGGATATTTGATTGGTATGGACTTCATCCAGTCCACTCCGGGAGCACCGGCCGGTAAGAAGATGAAGATCATCTTGAATACCAATGTGGACGGTTCTATCTATGTAGATAAACGAGGCAATCGTATCGTTGATGAAGGTGCTCGACGTGATCATATCCGTGATGCAGTATTAGGTACACCGGAACGCTATGGTTACACTGTAGTTGACAATAATCAGTATGAGTCATACAACAGCGCCGTACATGATGCAGTTCAAAGAGGTATTGAAATCAATGAAGCATGGACAGCTCCGACTATTAAAGAACTGGCTGTGAAGATGGGCGTCGATCCTGAAGGTTTGCAGAAGACCGTAGACAGATATAACAACGTTATTATCAAAAACAAGGAAGATCCTGACTTCCATAAGGCACCCCGCAATCTCACAAGAAAGATTGAAAAAGGACCTTTCTGGGCTTGCTACACAGGCATGACCGTTCACCATACGATGGGGGGATTGAACACCAACACCAAGGCTCAAGTTCTGGACTGCACCGGAACTCCGATTCCTCGCTTATATGCAGCCGGCGAAATTACCGGCGGTATCCATGGAACCAACCGAGTCGGCGGTAATGCTCTTCTTGACTGCTTCGTCTTCGGCAGGATCGCGGGCGAAAATGTCGCTAAAGAAAAAGCCAGAAGTTAATTTCTTAATCTAATTCAGCACAAGGACGGTCAGATCTATTGAAACTGCCGTCCTTTCGTTATTGAAGTGAGCTGCACTGCTCAGGCTGTTTACAGCCAAACGAGTCCTATCTCTCTTTGGTCAAAATCTGTAGGTTCATCCCCGGCGCTCTATTTTTCTTCTTATCTGCGTTGACAACCGAAGTCTAAAAGTGAAGGCCGTTGAAGAAGAGTTCAGCTTCTACTTGCTGGTTTGCTTCTAAGTGATGCCCTTTTGGATTCTTAATAATGGCTTGTGCATCTCTGAATGATGCAGAACGACCGCTTCCTTTCTGCAGCGGAAGGGCAATAAGATGATCACCCAAAGGAGCAAGCTGTACACAGATATCTCCGGCTTTTCCTTGGAAATTAAAGCCCATGATCGCTTCTACTTTCTTCACCGGAAAAGGTGCTGTCATGAAAGAAGACCAAATCTGAGGAAGGACAAATCGCTGAGCTAGACAAATAAAGCCGAGCGGATTGCCAGGTAGGCCGATAAGAATTGATTTGTTCATCTTTCCGTATACAAACGGAAGGGAACTGGATAACCGGGTGCCGTCCTTGATCAGAGAACCGCCGGACATTTTGATTGCTTTGCGAAGCAAATCGCTCTTGCCTTGACCTGTGCCGCCGACGGTGATGATAAAGTCAAAATACTGACCTAACGAAATGAGCCTCGAGCTAAGTTCTACAGCCGAGTCTTTTGCAAAAAATACGGCAGTGTCAGTGAGTCCCAGACCATTCAGCAGATTAGAGAGATAAGTGGCATTGCTCGAATGCCGTCCTCTTTTGACTATTGACTCCGAACCTGCTTCAACAATTTCGTGTCCCGTGGCTAAAATCGCAACGGAAGGGCGTTTGTATACGGTTACTTCTTGAATCCCCGCTTCAAACAAAAGGGCCTGCTGCGCAGCAGCCAGCACCGTCCCGGCTTTGAGAATTAACTCGCCTCTTTGCCACTCACTACCTTTCGGCAAGACATTTTCAAGTGGATATGTGTCAAGACCGAATTCAGGATCAGACGGCTCTTTGTTAGAAACAACGGCGTCGGCTCTCTCAGGTAAATATCCTCCGGTGTTGATCCAGCGGTATGAATTGACTTCCAAGTATTTCGGTCCTTCGCCGTTAACGATTGCCGGAGATTTAAGAGGATAGTGCTTATCCTCGGTGGCAATAGCCCAGCCGTCTCTTGTTGCCACATCATAGGGTGGAATATTTTCTTGGCTGATAACGTCTTCCGCCAGTTCAAGACCAAAACTATTTGCCAAAGGAGAAGTGATTTTGACTTTTTCAAATGGCAACGGCGGACGGCTGAAAGGATAGAGTACAAAATTTCCGTTCATGACTTGGACGCAATAAACCTAAAGTCGTTATTTTAGGCCGAGAGAAAGGAAAATCTGTGAAGAAATCAGCAAATATGAGCTGTTATAGCTCGAAGTTCTTGGCCTCTTGTTGTTTTTCTGGTCGCCTATGGATTTCAAAAATGACAGAAGTTTGATCTATATCAAACTACTCGAGCAGTTTCCTGGCAGAAAATGACCTCAGGTAAAAAAAAGAATAGTTCCCCAGGAGAAAGTATGACGACTAGAGCCGTTTTCTTTGACCTTCCTCTCAGATTGTTGTTTTTGTACGCAGGCACAGAGTGCTTGCTGACGTAAGTTGAAAAGTTAATACAGAACCGACAAAACTAACAAATACGAGTTTCACGGGAAATGTGAATTTTCTCTGTTGTTCATTTATATCCCCTGACGTCGTTGATATTCCTTTCTATATCCGTGAGGCGGAAGGTGAGCTTTGGAGCATCGAAAAGATAACTCGTATTGGAATCGAATTTTCAATATTGTGTATAGAGCTAATCCAAACGGATGATATTTGCAAAATTACAACTCACAAGTTTTCGAGTTACATGAAAAATAATTTAAAAAACAGACAATCTAATAACTAACTGAAATTAATACAAATATTTTAATTAATATGCAAACATACTCGATAAATTATATAAATTTAATTAATTTTTTAGTCGGGAAAATTGTTAAAAGGAGCTTAAAACCTCTTCACTATTTATTTCTATTTGTTAAAATCCCTAACATGCTGTTACGTTTCATACAAATGTAAAGGTTTTCAGCAGTACTTCCCAAGACGGCAACAGTTAATTGTTGCGGAGAAATAAAATGAGTTCCATAAGAACTAATCACAATTCGGAAATTAAAAGCTTCGCCCCCGAGCGTGATTGTTCTGTTGTTTTCTCCTTTATTACCCCTTCCTTACGCACAAGATGGACGATTAAGCCTGTCGGCAGCAACGGCTGGTCCCTCCAAAGCAAATAATCTTTGCCACTCTTAAAGCCAGTAAGTTTCTAAAAAGCGGCGCAAGCTCGAGTTTTAGAAGCCCTCCCTATGACGGATTACTACGGTTTTTCGTCCCTCCACCAGGAGAAAAATAATTATGTTTGATCTAAAAGACTTGATGTCCAAGGTCAATTTACCCCAAGACATTACCCGACGCGGTTTCCTCGAGGTCGCATCCGTGACTGCTACATTGGCTGCGATGAACCAAGTACGAGCCCAAACCGGAACACGTCCTTACATCATTTTGCAGGCACCGGAAGGTTTAATCGTTGGTGATCCCTCTCTCTGTGTTGATTGCCAGCGCTGTGAAATGGCCTGTACCGAATATAACGACGGCAAAAACGACCCCGTTTTAGCCAGAATTAAGATCGGCCGCAATATTTGGTACGGTCCCGGTAACTCCGGATACCGTCCTCTACAGGGCGTTTGGGGTAACTCCACTGTCGTTCAGGATACCTGCCGCCAGTGTGCTCACCCGGTTCCTTGCGCAAATGCCTGTCCTCAAGGCGCCATTCAAGTTAATCCGGAAACCGGTGCAAGATTCGTTGTCGAAGACCAGTGCATCGGCTGCGGTTTATGTCAGAAAGCCTGTCCTTGGGACATGATGACTTTTGACCGCGAAGCAGAAAAAGCCAGCAAGTGCTTCTTGTGCGACGGTGATCCGAAGTGCGTAAAAGCCTGTCCGGCCGCCGCTCTCGTTTATCTGCCTTGGAAAGATCGTTCCGGCGAACCAGGCAAGCGTCCTGTTCACGGTTATCTGCCGGAAGAAAACGCCAAACAGTGTTCTGTTTGCCACGGTTAATTAACTGAAAGGAACTGAAATGGACAACACACAAAAAAGATATGGCTATACCGGTCAGGGCCTCCGCGTTAATTTAACAACCGGCCAGATTACTAAGGAGCCGACATTTCCGCGTTTCAAAGATGAAATCGGCGGAACAGCTATCGGTTACCGCGTATTTTGGGATGAAGTTCCTCCGAAGACACAGCCTTTAGACGAAGCTAACAAATTGGTTATCGCTCCCGGACCATTCTCCGGATCAGGTGCTCTTTGCTCCAGCCGTACTTCTATCACTACCATCTATCCGACTATCTACCCGATTCCGATGATCGCCAGCGCCCACATCGGTGGTGATTTGGCAGCTAAGTTGAAGTTGGCCGGATATGACTTCATTATCATTGAAGGAAAATCTGACAAACCTGTATATCTCTATATCGACAACGACGAAGTTGAAATTAGAGACGCTAAAGGCATTTGGGGCCAAGGCACACGCCGCGCACAACAGATGCTCGCCAATCAGACGAAGCCGACGGCCTCTGTAGCCGTTATCGGACCGGCCGGTGAAAACCTCGTTCCGATGTCTGTACTTATCAGCGCACGCCAGCACTCCGGCGGTGGCATCGGCAGTATTTTCGGTTCTAAGAAGCTCAAAGGTGTAGTAGTTAACGGCGACCAGCCGATTCACATTCACGCCGATAAGCAAGAGTGGCAGAAGATCAACGAAAGAAATATCGAACTGTTCGGTTCTTTGAACCAGCACGTGGTTCCGTCTGCTCCTAATCCGCTGTTTGAGTTCTATGCACCGGGAAGCCGTTGGAACGGTATGCCGGGTAATGTCTGGCAGAAAGCTAATCCGCCTATTATTCTTTCCGAAGATATGCGCAGTCCTAACCGCATTTCTTATCGTTGGTGCGCCAGCCAGTTCTTCCTTGGCAAACCGCAGGGTTTGAAGATTAAGGTTAGAAATAACGGCTGCTACGGCTGCCCGCTCCGCTGCTACGCTATCGTTGAAGATGATGAAGCTGCTGCTCGCTATCACATCAATAAGATGACCGAACAGACCTGCATGTCTCTGTATTTCGGCCGCGTGATCTTCCCGAAGATTGCCGCTAAACGCGATTTGCCGGCTGCCCGCCAAGCTTCTATGGTAGGTATTCAGGTCATGGATGACCTTGGTGTTTGGTGCAACTACGGTCAGCTTCACCGCGACTTCAAGAAGATGTACGTAGAAGGACGTTGGAAGAAGGTGCTCCCGGAGAAGGAATACAACTCCATCCCATGGCAGAAGATTGAAGACTGCGACGCCTCTTTCTTAATGGATCTCTTTACTCGCATCGCTTACAGACAAGGTGAAATGGGCAAGTGGCTCGGAGAAAGTACCGCTTACATGCTTGATCACTTCGGCATCCCCGAAGATGATTGGAGAAATGATAAGTCTACGAACTATTGGGCTTTGAGCCATCCGAAACATCATGCCAACGAAGACGACGGACAGGTCGGAACTGTTTTGAACTGCTTGTACAACCGCGACCCGATGAGCCACGGTACCGTTAACTTCACAAGAAGCGGCTTGCCAATCGGCGTCAAGAAGACAATTGCCGAACGCTTCTGGGGAAGCGGTGATGCCGTCGATGAGATCGGCGACTACACTCCGACAAACGAAGCCAAGATGCGCCGCCTCCGCTGGGTCATCTGCAGAAAAGAACTTCACGATATGTTGGGTCTTTGCTCTTGGATGGCTCCGTGGGTTGTTTCTCCGAATAAGTCTGACAACTACATCGGAGACGATGATATGGAAGGCAAGGTCTATCGTGCTTTAACAGGCAGAAAGGACACTGCTCAACAGTTAGACAACGCCGGTTTCAGAGCATTTACTCTTCATCGCGCTTACACAATGCGTCAGATGAATGAGCTGAATATGCGTAAGAAACACGACTTCTATCCGAATTGGATTTTCACAGATCCGAAGAATCGTCCTGCATTTACGAAAGGCACGATCAGAATGGATAAAGACGATATCGAAAAGAGCTTTGATATTTTCTTCGAAATGGTTGGCTGGGATCCGAAGACCGGTGCCCCGACTGAAAAGGCCTACAAAGAAATGCAGCTCGACTTCGTTGTCCCTGTCATGCAAAAAGAAGGTTTAATGCCTGGAAAGTAGAGCAATAGTATGAATTGTCCTGAAAACAAACTCTCAACAAATACCAGCCAGTTCAAATCTGACATCGTATTTCTTGTTGATTTAGTCACAGAACACAGTTCCAAGGTTCAACTTGTCACTGTTGAAGAGCTCCGGGCAGAATTCCTCGAACGGGCTCCGAATCAGAAAATGCTGACCGAAGAGGAAGCGAAGACTGAAATTGACGCTATTCCTTATAAGGAAAAAGAACTGCGCAATTCTGCTGACGACAGTCCGGAAGGAAAGGAACGCCGCAGACTGATTTCCAGAAGAAGAATGCTTCATTCTCTGTTTAACGGAGAGCTGAGCGTAAGAGATCTGGAAAAACAAGAGGGCGAACCCGCAGAACTTAGAGAAGTCACTCCGGAATATTTCGACGAGGTATACGCTGAAGCTCTGAAAGGTCCGAACAACATTGAGGAATTCGAAAGCTGGGACGGAAAACGGTACGTACATTTCCTGCCGCTTCTTTCTAGTTCTTTCGCAAGACTCATGTCTGCTCAGAACAATCCTTATCAGCTGATATTGAATACGGTTCGTGAAAGCTCACAGCTGTATCCGAGGCCGGTTGGAATTTTTTCCTTTGAGTTTGCTCCGTTCAACCTCGACCCGAAAGTTATCCAAGATGTTTTGGATAAGGTCGCTAAGGACCCGAAGGCAAAAGATATTCGAGTTGCCGAAACATCAGCCGGCTCTCTGTATCTCTATTCTTCCGATTACTTGGAAGATGCCTACGCGGACTTCTTGGCCGAGGAAATGGATCAGGGCGAAGCAGAAATGCTCTAGTAAAGAATGCCGGAGCCTTGAGATTTCAAGCTCCGCAACATAGGTGCGAAAATACCATGCTTACGAAATTAACCACTATAGCTCTTTCTTGTTTGGCAGCGTTTGGAGTTTCTGCCGTATTTGCCCAGGAAGGCGGCTACAAAGTTGAACAGATTAATATTCCTGAAAAACCGGAATTCATGCAGTCCTTAGGAATTGCTAAAGATGCACAGCCTAAACTGACTAAGAAAGAAAAGACATTGCTGACTCAGCAGGCTTATCAAGAAAAAGCCGATCAGCACTTCATGACAGTGCACTCTCAGAAAGGCGTCAGCTGTGTTTCTTGTCACGATCCGAAGGGCAAACAAGGCGTTGCTTGGATGGCCGTTGTTTCTAAGCCGACGATCCGTCAGAGTTGCCAAGACTGCCATACCGTTCAAGCCGAGGTCTTTGCTCATACCGACACTCATGACAAGATTGACTGCATTGCATGTCATATGCCGAATATGGCCTCTGCCGATGACTATTCAACCGATCAAAAGGCTGCTGGTCCAAAGGCTCTCAAACGCCTGCATACATACAAGATCAATGTTGATCCGGCCGCTTCCACAATGGTTCAGGAAGAAGTCGACACACCAAAAGGCAAAGTCAAGGCCTACGTTCTTGCTAAGAATGAAGACGGCAACGCCTTTGTGGATTTGATGTGGAGCTGCGCAAGAAATTCTCCTGCCGACTACACGGTCTTCGAAGGGAAGGGATGCCACAACGAAGCCACTTCTAAACTTGATCAGGGTCTCGTTTACCAAGATCAGAAAGAAGTCTACGGCGAAGTGATGAAGTGGCAGACTCCGATCAAAGAAGGTTACGAAGAAGTTGCAGGCGCCATTCCGCGCATCAGAAAACTTCTTGAAGTTACCCGCTTAAGTCCGGCTGATCAGACCGAAGCACGTTTGCTGCTGGACAAGGCTGATGATATTGCAGCAATGATTCAGAAAGACGGATCTTGGGGCGTTCATGCACAGAATTATCTGCTTGACCGCGTTCAGACTGCCAAAGCTTACATTGCCAAGGCACAGCAAATCATCGACAAGGGCGGTTACACCAAAGTCGTAGCCAAGTAAGGTTAAGGACGGTTCGGAATATATTTCCGAACCAACTCTCCCTTATGAAGATTAAGCGGTTAAGACCGCCAAGGAGATACATTGTGAGTACTTTAAACAGAAGAACAATTTTGAGAGGCGCTGGCGCCGGTTCTCTGTTCGTTCTCACGCTTGCCGGTTGTTCTCCAAAATCAGAAACACCTCAGCAGTCCGGAGATAAATCTCAAAAGGCTGCTGAGGCTGATAAGACGAAGGGACAACCTGCAGCCGGCTCTGCACAAAAAACCGCAGCTTCCAATCCTCATTATGTTTTGGTGTTCAACCAGAACAAGTGCGTTGGGTGCGGTGAATGTGTAGAAGCGTGTAGCGAAGTTAATAAACTGCCTCCGGGTGTTCATCGTATGGTTCTTGAAAGACAAAATACGAGAGTTCCCGGAACGGCCTGTCCGTATTGCGGAAAGATTGAGCCGTGTGATTGTGAACGCGTTTACGTCCGCGTTTCTTGCCAGCAGTGTCTGGATGCACCTTGCGTGCGTGTTTGTCCGACACAGGCGGCACATAGGGATGAAGTCACGAATATCGTCACGATGGATCCGGACAGATGTGTGGGCTGCAAATACTGTATTGCGGCTTGCCCCTACAACGTCCGCTTCATTAACCCGACGACGAAAGTCGCTGAGAACTGTGACTTCTGTCTTCAAACTAAATTGGCTAACGGTGAAGATCCGGCCTGTGTTTCTAAATGCCGTTACGGCGCTCTGGCATTCGGTGACGTTAATGATCCGAATTCTTATGTCAGCAAGCTCCTTAACGTCAAGGACACTGTCCGTGTGAAACCTCATCTCGGAACAAACCCAAGCGTGAGATACATCCCCGTTACAAAGGAGAGCATCTAAATGGACGGTACTATTACTTTTACGACCGGTTTATCCGAGGGGATTGCTTGGCCTTGGCCAATCGCGGTTTATCTGTTCCTAGCAGGCATTTCCGGGGGAGCCGTGGCAGTTGCTTTGATGCTTAACTTCTTTAAGCATAAGAGCGACGTCACTCCGATCCTGAAGTCAGCCAGCATCATTGGTTTGGCTACCATTCTTTTAGGAATGCTTTGTTTGGTCCTTGACCTGACAAATCCTCTGTACTTCTGGAGAATTTTGGTCTATTACAACCCTACAAGCGTTATGAGTATCGGCGTCATGCTCCTGCTCTTCTACATACCTCTGGTTGCGGTGTTGTTTGTTATGTGCTTTGCAGATACATTCAGCACCTGGCCGCTGTTGGGCTGGATCAAGCCAGTGTGCGAAAAGCTGGAAGCTTGGAAAACTTGGATTAACGCTATTGTTATGGTTTTAGCCCTTGCGATCTGCGCCTATACAGGTTTCCTGATTTCCGCACTTATTCGCTTTCCTCTTATCAATACAGCCGTGCTGCCCGCCTTGTTCGTTGCCTCCGGTATTTCCGCCGGGATGGCTGCGACGAAGATTTTGGCGGCATGGTTCTTCGGAGCCAAAGAGACTGATCCTGACATGCACGCAATGCATCAGGCGGAGTGGCCAGTCATGGCAACAGAAGCTTTCTGCTTGTTCATGATTGCGATTGCTCTTCTTAGCGGCAATGAATCTGCCAAGTTGGCTTTCAGCGCCTTTACTGAGGGAGTCTGGGCTGTTGTATTCTGGGTCGGTGCAGTGTGTGTCGGCTTTGGAGTGCCCTTACTGGCTTCCATTGTGGCCGGATCAAAACCGGAATCCAAGATGTCATTCTATTTTGCCGGTCTTTGCGCTATCGGCGGAATGATGTGCCTGCGTTTGTTTATTCTTTACGCAGGACAGATGAATACATTGGTATAGAGGCAAAAACCAGAACTTAAAGGTTCTGAAAATAAAGAAAAACTCTCCGTTTGCTGGAAAAACAGGCGGAGAGTTTGATTTTTGGCTCCAAAATGTCGATGTTTTGGGAACTGTAAATGCATTAAGTACACGATGCCCTCGATTAGCCTGCAAAATGAACGGTGCAGTAAGGCCGTTGTCAGCAGGAACCGATCGGAACCTTCTCCGATAACAAGCTACGGCTTTGGTAGTAGCGGTAGGGGTCTTGTTTGTTCACAAAGAGGAGGATCGTACGAAGATCTTCTCAGCAGAAATTTTCACACTAGTTCTCTTCCCTGAGGAGCGGAGTTAAGCCATTGTTCGTCTTCCAGGCTTTGTGTGTTTTGGGTTGCTTCAAATTTGTCTAACAAGTCATTCAACTTTGTTCTCTTTCTTCTTGTCTTTGATGCTGTAAGGATGACCTCACCAGCCCTAATTTCCCAGGAAAGTTCGTCTCCAATTTCTACTTTCAAAAAATTACTTATGAAAGGAGGAAGGGTCGTAATTGCAGATCCCCCGGATTTTCTCACTGTCGTTGTTGTTCGCATGACTAATTTCCTTAATAGGTTATCCAAAAGGATAACTCAAGTTAAGAACTATGGTCATTTTAAGAAAAGCAGCGAAGAGGGACACTCTCTGTTTGCTGGAAAAACAGGAGGGGGAAGGTGATTTTTTGTATCTTTGTCAAGAAGATTCGAGCTGGAAGGCATTCAATAACAGGGGCACTAAACAGCTGCACTCCTGTTATTCTCGGATGCTTATTGTCTAAAAGCTATATCTGTATTTTGCCTGAAGGACTTGATCTACTCTGCCATAATCGCCCGAGCCTAATTCATAGTTCAGTCCAAAACTATGATTTCCTCGGGCCACTTCAGCTCCTAACTTAGCTGAGTACATAGCATTGTTGGCAACTTTGGAATCGAAAGCATCCGTGACGGAACCTCCTTTTACGGCAAACTTGTTCGTTGCCTTTTGGCTTCCAAATGTCGGCAAAATTTGGACATCGATATAAGGAGTAAATCGCTGAATGCACAATAGCTTATATCATTCTCAGAAATTGGAAGGGATCTCTATAAAAATGGGTGCAAAATTTCTATCGTGGTAGCTCAATCAAAATATCAATAAAACGGATAGGAGCCTTAGTAAGAAATCTGCAGTAGACAAGGCTCTTTTGAGTCTCATCTACTGCAACGATAGATCCTGGGATCAAGCTTCGTTTAGAGGTTTATGAAAAATCAGAACTGGAAACGATATTTAACTTGGACTGTTTGATCTACGCGTCCCATGTTTCCTGCTCCAACTCCGTAGTTGACTCCTAAGGCATGCTTGCCCTTCGAGGCTTCGATTCCAAGTTTTCCGCGGAACATTGCGTTACTAGCAATTCGGACATCAAAAGAATCGAGAGTACCGGTTTCTTGCAGACCGACCTTGTTTTTAACTTTTCTATCCCCGAAAGTTGGAGCAACAGTAACGTCCATGAAGGGTTTTACCTTGACGCCTCCTTGTGTACTTAAGTTCGCATTTAATGCTGCACCAATGGGAACAGAAACAAGATTGACGTTATCCGCCTTGTAAGTCATTCCTCCTGCATTGAAACTGTTGAGTTTCAAATGGGTGTAACGTACGCCCACATGAGGTGTGAGCGTCACCGCTTCATTTAACGCCAGAGGTTTTTCTGCAAGAAGACTTAAACTGAATGAGGTGACGTCCGGTTTTCCTTTGTACCCGTTCTGTTTGATTTCATTTTTGGTTTGAAGAAAGCCAAGAGTACCAACAAAGTTTGCGTATTGGGCTGGCACGACACCGTAGAGATTGAGACCATAATAGGAAATATCGTTCTTTATTCCGGAGGCCGCACCCTGACCTCTGACAGAGCCTTTGCCAAAACTTCCTGCCAGGCCTAGGGTATAACCGTTTTCAAATGAATAGTCGCCTCCTAAGGTCACGCCGCCTAAGTCGCTCTTATATCCAAAGGTTTCAGTTCCTGCCTTGTAACGGTTTGCTTTGCTGAACATCCCGTTTACATCTATCCAGAGATCAGCTCCGGAAGGTTGGTGCGAATAAGCGGCGAGGGTTGAGCCATGGAGATTCAGAGAATCTTGAATAAAATCCGAAGTTGTCAGAGCAGCAGTCTGAGCTCCTGAACCAACTCCCATTAAGGCAATTGAGTTAAGTGCTTTTTCGGCTTCCTGATCGCTAAGATTGTTCAGTGAATTTAGAATCCCATTAACACGCTCAGCACCAAGTCCTTTTTTGCCTTCAGCTACTGCAAGAACTGTGTTTGGAATTAAAACATTCGAGATTGGGTTCAAGTTTGCTTCGGTGGCAACAACAAACTCTCCGTTCTCATCTAAGGAAATCTTCTTGAGATCAATAACTCGATTGGATGCCTTGATGACAGTTCCTTCGTCAATAGACATGCCATCAAAGCCAGCAGCTAAGTGAATATTCTTGCCAGTTTGCGCATTATTAACAAGAACCGTGGAACCGGCTTCTGTTTTAAATGTCATAGCCTTTTGTCCGTTGACCATCGGCTTGTCATTAGAACCGTCGATAATTAATGCGCTGTTTTTCTTTACTACCACTCCATTTTCCGGTTGGATAGTTGCAGCGTTATTTTCTGCAGTTCCATCAATTAGCAGAGAATTAGTCACGGTCACGGGTTTCGCAATGTAAGCGGCAGCTTTAATATCGTTGGAACTTAAAGAATGACCTCCGCGTTCAATAGCTGTTAGCGCCATCTGAGGATCCTGGCTTCCGAGAGTTAAAGCAGAGTTCTGTCCTACCACAATCTTAGAATTAATTTCTGAAGGATTTTCAATCGCTACAAGGCTCGGTGCCTCGTCCCAATTAGGATCGAGATAAAGCATGCCACCTCTTAATTCTGCTGAAGAAGCAACAAGAGTTCCTTTAAGAACTTCTAGGCGTGAACCATCAGTAAGACTTAGGCTTTCTGAGTAAATTTCTCCCTTGCCCGTCAGTTTTAACACACCTTGTTTTCCTGCGTCCTTGATGTTTAGCTCATCGAGTTCTACTTTAGAGCCAGCAGAGACACTCAGCTCATTAAATTCAGAGAATGATCCGGCAAATTTGCCATTAAATCTATTTTCTTCATCACCAAAAGCAAGGGTCGAATTTTTTTCTACATTGCTTCCATCGATATGGCCCTTGAATCCGATATCCGAAAGAAAAGTTACTTTTGCGTTGCCTTGAACTTTTGCAGAAGCGGCTTCTGTTCCGTCCAGAACTACGCCCCCGGCATAAATATTCCCTGAGATGGAACCGCCTGCAATAACGATGTTGCTGTCTCCAGAAACGTCAGCTACAGCAGTCGGGCCGGAAGCGAGTCCGCCTCCGATTACATCCTTAATCGAACCTCCTGTGACCAAGACGTAGGAATCTCCATCGACCAAAGCTTTCGATGCCATTTCTGCTTTGGAAGTCTCCGCAAAGCCACCGCCAATGACAGCTTCAGAGATCTTGCCTCCGGAGATGACAACTCGAGTTTCTCCTTTAACATTGCTGACAGGTGCATCATCGTTAACTTCTCCAGCGATTGGCTTTTCCATATAGAAAGTAGAATATCCGCCGCCTACTGCAACATAAGCCTCACCTCCGGAAATAACGGCACTAGATGTGCCAAGAACGTAAGACTCTCGTTTCCCTTGTTCAGCAGTGTAGTAGCCATAATCTGTCAGACTACCGCCAATAACGAGAAGGCTTTTTGCATTTCCCCCGTTTTTTAAAACAGCCGTGGAACTTCCTTCCGAGAAATGATGTCCATTTAGTTCAAAGGCTCCTGATTCATCTAGTTTGCCTACGACACTGCTTCCGAACCAGTTAGAGTTATTTCCTCCAACTAGAAAACCTTCTATATTCCCTCCATCCACTTCTATAAAGCTGTTTCCTACAGCTAGCGTGCTGTTCTGGTCACGTTTTACAGTCCCGCCGATAATTCCTCCTCCAAAAGCTTCCGCAAGAGAGGTATTTTCTCCTTCAATACGAACATTAGTAACTCCGACATAGGAAAGAGAGTTCCTATTTCTAAAGGATTGCATTGCCCCAAATACTTGAGGCGCGGGGTTGTGAGTAACTGAACCATCCAGATTCTCAATATCTTTTCCAGCAACATTGTTGACTAAAACATTTGACGAAGCTACTAGCATGGTCGAATTGGTGGTAGCTTCCATTCTTCCGGCTCCGAAAATGCGTCCGCTGTATCTATTGGTCTTGGAAGTCCATCCATTAAGAGCCGAATTTTTTACGATGGAAACAGCATTTCCTGATTCGAATTGAGTGTTGTCAGTTTCATAAATAAAGCCGGCTCCCAAAACGTCTGCTTGAAGAATAGAGTCGTGGACTTCAATTCGAGTATCTCCATCGCGGTAGTTACCTTGGGACTTAATGTGTGAGCCAGCGTAGAACTGAGATTTTTTCATCTCGTTTTGTGTATCTATAAAGCCAGCAAACACGTCTCTAATTAAAACTGAAGAACTTACTGCAACGGTAGAATTCAGTCCTCCTCCAAATGCATTCAAATAGACCATTTGGTTTCCGTTAACGGCTGAAGCGTCGTTAGCGTTTTTGTTACCAACAAAGTTCTTCGAACTTCCATCGATTACTAGCTTTGTTTGTTCTGCCTGTGCGTTGCCCCCGTTTAAAGCCGCGCTACCGGCATATATGGACTTGCGGACAGAGTCTCCTTTTGCATCGTAGAAATTTAAGTTGCCTCCGGTAAGAACCAATTCGACAAATCCGGCAGAAGCAGATGTATCTTTTCCGTCAGCAACACTTCCTCCATAAATTGTTTCCACATTAGTAAAATCACCGTTCGAAATTTCGGTAGAAATTTTGTTGTCGGCAACGGTTAGAGGCTTGTCATTATTACCGTAGTTTTCGGCGTAGCTTCCTCCAATAAACTTTCCGTTAAAACTACCTGAGTCGATAATGTTTGTGATGGAATCAGAGGTAGATGATGAGGAAGCGGGACCACCTCCAGGATGCCCTGTGGCCTTAATGTAATTTCCGCCTATAAACGCTTTCTTAACGAGGGTTCCTTCTTGGATGGTAGTTTTAAGCGTGCCTGAGTTAAAAGCAACTAGGTTAGCGTTGGAAGCTTTACTTCCTCCAACAATATAGTCCGCCTCTGTGTTGTTTACTGTCGTATCAGCTGTACCTAAAACAAGAAGAACTTCTTTTTCATTAGCTGGCAACACTCTTGTGTGGAAGCCTCCAATGACTTCATCCAGTGTCACTTCCGAAACATCCACTTGAGAGGAATCTATCGTGAAGTTAGAAGTAGGAGGATCTTGGGTGGTCCACTCCTTCGCACCAACGACTTTAGTAGAGGAGGTAATGTTCGGAGTCTGTGCATTGACCTTGACCGGAGTGCCATCACCAATAATATTCCCGCTTGGCGAGTTGAGAAGGGCGGTAAGTGAAGAAACCTCTAGAGAGGATTCCGATAGTTGAGCACAAGTTGAATTTGCCGGCCCAAATCCGAATAAATATTCTGTTCCGATTGATGAACTTTCAGATTGAGCAGTTATACTCTGATTGGAAGTGTAGTCTTGTGTGAGAGGTTCTGCAGCTATATACCCCCCCCCTAAACAGGCGCTGCAAGCTAGGGTGATCAAACTTAGTTTTCTTTGGGCTGAGAAAGTCTGTGATGTTTTCATTTTTTCCTCGTGCCTCAGCTTTTCTATTCTTTTGTTATGTTTTCAAATGAAGCTCTGCGTCTTCTTATTGCATGAAAAATTGTTTAGTTTTCGGCGCTGTTCCTTCCCCCGTCCCGAGTTCTTATTAAGAGCGGTTGAACTTTCTGGAGATCGAAAGAAATGGAGAAAAATCACAAAAAACTGGTTGAAAAATTCTTGTTTGGAGTCAACTTCTAAATCAAAGAATTACCTTGAAAATCGACGCGGCAACCTGGAGAAGCCAGCCCTTCATTTCCTTTAGACAGGAATGCATAAAAGAAGAGTCTTTTGCTGGTCTTCCTGCAACGTTCCACGGCTTTGGATGTCAAGAGATGCATCGGCATCAGGCGTTGTGCACTGTTGTCAAGCCGATGGAGAAGAGATGCGGTTCTCTGTGAATAAGATAAACAAACAGAAAGCTTCTTCATGGGTGATATAGGTTCCTTTTATCACGTGGTTTCAGCTTTTCTCTGTATATCTTTTAATTATTTTTTCATTTTATCTCAGAGTAAAGTTTATCATCAAATGGCTTTACCTCTGCTTTTTGGATTTCTTAAAGATGCGCTAATTATTCATTTGGTGCTTAGTTCTGTGTTTTTATGGGCTCCTTTCCTCTCTGGCTTTCGATAGGGCGATGCAAGAAGGAAAGAGCCAAGGTTTTGGTCTGTTGTCAATGGAGAGGCCTTTAAGAAGAGAAAGAACTCCAAAGATTTTTCTGGTACTTTCCGGTAATTTTTCTTATTTGTGTATTTTTTGCAACAGGTGTTGTTCATAGATTAATGATAGACAAGGCCTAGATGCATAAAAATTTTAATTATCAATGGGTTATTGCATATTCTTTGTTTAGTTTCTAAGAATTTTGTTTGGATGGGTAAGGGAAAAACCGAGATGGAAAAGAAGCACATATAGAGAGAGTTGTAATAGACTTCTCGAAACGAGGGATACGACGGTATGAAAAAAATTTCATCAAAATTATCTACTTACCCCCCCTGTTGGGGTAGTGGAGTCCGAAAAAATTTCGGATTAATTTTTATCGCAAAAAGATTTTTACGACTGAATCTGTCTCGATCTGACTTCAACAGCTCGCAGATACTTCCAAATAGTTTCATTTGTTCTTATTTCAGCTATTGCCAAAAGGCCATGGCTAGATATTTTCGTGCGGCTTCTGAGTTCGCATTTCCATTCTTCGCAGAGAAGGATTTAACTACGAAATTATTTTCTGCACGGCAAAGGATTGACCAATCGGTTTGTCGGCTGCTTACTACACGTTTACTAACTCATTATCGATTAGGTGGAGCACTGTCAAGCGGCAACTCTGAAGCTCCCATAACCGACAGATTTTATGACCCACTAAGTTGTTAAAAACCGTCCGTTAGTGGTTTTTAGGTTGGAGGGCTAGAAAGCCAATTAGTTTCTGCTTCTTGGAGATCTGGAAAGACGAGGCAGTTTGAATCCATAGGAACTAATTGCAAATGCTGAAGCCCTCATGAGAAACAAGTTTTCAAGGGAAGAAAAAATTACATCTGAGGCAGAAACGAACATCGTATAAGTAGGTAGGGACGCTCAATAAAAGGGATGGCTGCACTTTGAACAGGTTGTTGTATTTGTAGTAATTAGGCCAAATAATTTTTAATTTATCTCAGCTTTTCTATGTTGGTCGGAGCTTGAAATCTTACGGTTTCAGGCTCAATTTTTATGAGTCTTTCGCTGCTTATTGGAGGGGTACCAAGGCTGCTTTCTTCTTATAACAGTCAAAAAAATAGAGCCTCCCCGTAATCTGTGGAGACTCTGATGTTGTGTAGACCGAACCTTCCCGACTAGATTCTCTCTAATCTTGGTTCTAGAAGAAATGTGTCAGACCGATTGCTTCTTCAAAGGTAGTTGTCTTAATTGCCGGAGAGCTTCCGGAACTTTGTCTTGCATAATTGGCGTTGAATAGGAAGTAAAGATTAGTTCTTTTGCTGAGAGGATAAGCATATCCGAGAGAAGTTCCTGTCATATGACCGCGCCGTCCTTGATCAAGTGTCGCTGAACGGGTTTTGCTATATCCAACGGCGGCCATGGCTTGGCCGCCCCCGATGACATATTCAATGCCTCCCAAAACAGCATAACCGTTCAAGTACGCTTGTTGATTCCAAAGAAGGTTGTAGGTGGTTATCCATTTGCTGTTTGCATGCCAAAAAACTTGCGCTCCGGAGTAAATTTTTAATTTGGAGTACTTAACGGATCCGCCGAAAGTTACCGTGTAAGCTCCTTTAGGTTTTACACCGGCTGCATTTTTCGAATATGTCAGATGGTCTGTCCCGAGGTTGAAATCAACCTTTTTATTTTTGTATTGGAATCCAATTGCATAGTATTGGCCGGTGGAACTTTTACCTTCTTCGCCATGCTGGATTCCTGCTGTGTTGGGATCGAGGTCTTCCAGTCCGTCAACATCGCGTGAATACTGTAAAAGAAGTCTGGTATTTTGAAACGCAGGAGAACGGTATGACACTGAGTTGTCTACACGCTGGAAATTGAACATGTAGTTGTAGGAAGTCACGGCAAATTGGCCGCAGGATGTGCCGAACGGCGAATACCACGCGGCTATTGCCATTGGACCGGCGCCGCTAGTAATGGCTCCAATGCGTCCGAAGTAAAGTTCACCGAAAGGTCCTTTGACATTCAAACTGGATTCGCGTCCGAATAGGCGTCCCATCGTTTGTTGTCCGTTATCATCCTTAAATCCGGCGTCCAAGACAAATCCAACGGAGTAACCGTTTCCTAAGTCCTCAACACCTCTTACACCCCATCGGGCGCCGCGATAAATTCCGGAACGCAGCTCAGTTCTGTTTTGCACCGTCTTTTTACCGTTGAGGCTCTTTTTTTGATATGTATGGACCAAGCCGTCGTCGACCACTCCAAACAGTGTGATTTGACTTTTATCTTGAGCATTGGCCGAGGAAAGCAACATCGGTAATAAAGCCGAGATAAGGATATAAATTTTGGAGGACATGGTTCATCCTTTGATAAAGCAGTGTTTAGAGGATCTGGAAAAACTTTGAATAAAAGAAAACCCGCCTCAGATTCAATGAGTGAACTTTAGGACGGGTTTTGATTGGACTATAGGAAGTGCTTATTTTTCTTTGGCTGCATTTTCACCTGCGATACGGCCTGAGGTGTAGGCTAGGCCTAGTCCTGTCCCGGATGTGTACACTCTGCGCTAGAAAGGACGGTTCGCGGTTTCGCCGCCGGCGTAGAGTCCTTTGATAACCGAGCCGTCAGCTCTTAAAACTTGGAACTTGTCGTTGGTTTGAAGGCCGCCGATAGTGCCCATTGTCGACGGAATAACACGAACGGCGTAGTAAGGAGCCTTGTCAACGGGAACCAAGAATTCCGGCTCTTTGTTTAAGAGAGAGTCTTTTTTATTCGTGCAAGCCTGGTTGTACTGTTCCATGGTTGCCTTAAGAGATTGCGGAGGAACTCCCATTGCTTTTGCCAAGTCTTCCCATGTATCTGCATGAACTACTATTGCCGGGTCATTGAATTTAGAAAGAAGTTCATTTTTGGCTGGATCTTTACTGTCTAGAATAGCCCAAGCAGCTTTCTGAGCAGCAATAGGATCAACAATGTACGGTAAATCTTCCTTTACGAAACGTTTGCCGTCCTGATTGACGAAAACATCATCTTTGAAGACGTTTTTAGTCTTTAATGTGTCATTTAACTCACGTTTTGTGGAAACGGGACTAATTCCCATGACCCAGCCGTCTTTGAAGCCGGCAGCCCCAATCTTTTGAGCCATAAGAATGCCGTCGCCGGTCGCACCGGGTGTGGCGTTAGAAACGTTGGTGTAAGGTGCATAAGAAGGAACAAACTTTTCTAAGAGGTCCTTGTTTCTGGCAAAACCGCCGGTCCCAAGAACCACGGCTTTCGCACGAATTTCGATCGGTTGTTTGCCTTTAAGAGCCTTGAGACCGATAACATTTCCCTTATCGTCAGTAATAAGTTCTTGAGCTCTAGTGCCGGTCATGATTGGCACGCCTTCCCGGTCTAAATAATTCTTAAATGCCTTAACGACAAATCTTCCGCCGGCATGAGAGGAACCGCGGCCTGAGGCGGGGATCGGAGCTTCTGCCGGGGCATGGGCGTAATTCGGACCTCCGTAGCCGAAAGGACGAGGAACTGCGAATTTATGACCAATATCCTTTTCCATCCAATTGACGGTGGTGTTGAATTCTTTTGTCAGTTTATTTATGCGATCAATATTAGGCATTGATTCATCCCCGCCGGGAAATGAACGGTCTTGATCGGTAAGCCAGATTTTGGCAAATCCTTCGTTGGAGACATCTTTTGTCTCGGCTCTTTTTTGAGGATTTGACTCTCCGGCGGCCAACGCTCCGCCGGATAAAGCAGAGCTCCCGCCGACAAAGGCTAATTTTTCAAGAAGGATAACTTTGGCACCGTGCTGATGGGCAGAAGCAGCAGCTGAAAGCCCCGTACCGCCGCCACCAACCACCACGACGTCTGTGTTTATTTTTTCAATATCAGCTGCAGAGGCTCCGAAGAGAGGAACTGTTGCCAAGAGAACGGAAACTGTTAATTTCTTTAAGTTTGTCATGATGAATTCTCTGTAAGTGTAGGGTTGCGGCCGGAGCGGTAGGTCTCGCTCCGGCCCCCAAGGAGTTCAGCGAAAATTAGAGATTGAGCAGATACTTGGCGTTTTCAAACAAGCTGAGTCGTAAAGATTCCGGAGTCAAACCGCGGTTGCTCCAGTTTTCAACGCATTGTTCGAATCCGCGGATTGGATAGCCTGTACCGAAGAGCATGCGGTACTTCATATAAGAGTTAGCTGCTTTTACGAATTCCTCGGCAAATGGCATGTTGCGGACATAGAAATAAGCATCCGGAACGATATAGAGATTCGGACATACGGCCGCCAACCCAAGTACTTCCTGAACATGAGGCCATGCGCCGTGACATAAAACGAAATTAACGTTCTTGTATTGCTGCATCAGAGGCATCATCTTGGAAGGATCCGTATAGGTCAAATCTGGTCCGGTGTAAGCACTCATCGCATAAGCAACCGGAACGTTCAGCTGAGCAGCTAAATCAACGATTGGATAAATCTTCTTGTCGTAAGCTTGAATAGCCGGATCGCACCAGCCCGGATCTAAGGAGACGCCTTTCATGCCTAATGTCTTAATGGCATATTCCATTTTTTCAAGAGCTTTCGGATCGTGCGGGCAAATACCGGCGAAAGCAACGAATTTGCCGGGGAATTTCTCGCACAGTTCATGCAAATCTTCGTTAGGTACGCCGCCGTACACTGGATTGAGAGTCTCGCGTCCCATCAAAACACCGCCGATAACGTTGGCTTCTTCCATTTCTTTAACCATCAGGTTGACGTCAGCTTTCGCAATGCTTTCGACATGACGTCTTTCAAAGCCTGTTGGTCTCATCTGGCGAGGCCCGGTCGGGATGTTTCTCCAGGCCTTGATGATGCCGAGGTTCATATAGCCTTTGTAAGGAGGACGAATGCGGAAATCGAAAACCGGAATGTTGGAACGATAAGGAACCTGTCCCGGAGGAGGATTAATGGCGTTTTCGTCAACGTTTTCAGGAAATTGGAACTTTGGTGTTGGTGTTTGGGCAAGAGCGGAAGCGGTTCCGAAAGCTGCGGCAACTGTTGATGCAAAGAATGTACGACGTTTCATTTGAGTCTCCTAAGAATATTGCTGAATGCGAGAGAGCGTTTTCTTTTTGCTGAATCCAAGAAGCGTTTCTCAAAACTTGAGAGAAAGTTTAAAAAGGAGCCTGAAACTGCACATCGTGAGCTTAGGCAGCGTAAATACGTCAGAGGGTTTTTACTAAAAGAGCTTCCGTTTCAAAGGATTTGGCTCTATAAGAGGCTCATACACTTGGCTTTTGTCCTTATCCATCCCGTATGAACCGTTGTTTGAAATTTCTTGACAATGTTGTCGGCAGTCTGAGTAAAAAGAAAGCTGCGTTGCTTTGGCTTTCTAAAAAGATTCCTCTTTTGGGAGTTGCCGTCTGCTTTGTTTTTTCTGTTTGTATAGTGCAATTTGCTTATGCATCGGAAGCGGCGTCAAGAGGACTCGAAGGAGGAAAGAAACAAGAAGAACTGCCGGTTGAGATTTACTTAGAGAAGGCTGAAGCCGGCAACTCACAGTTTTATATTCCGGAATCTGTTAATCGCTTGGTTAGTGCATTAGGTACGCGTCCTTGGGAGGTTCTCAGCTTTAGCCGTTCTGAGCTCGAGAAAGCCATTAAACGCAATCCGCCGGATTTTGTCTTTACTAATAGTGATATGGCGTCGGTTCTTGAACGGTATCTGCAGTATGACCATCTGCTTTCTTTCAAGAATAATGTCAGCAGCGATGCAGGAAAGCTGTCGGGTAGTTTGATTGTGGTTAATAAAGATAGTGATATCCGGAAGCTTGACATGTTGGCGGGTAAAAGAATCGGACGTCTCTCTTCCTCTAGTATGGCCGGATGGAAGACCGCGGTAGGTGAGGTTACCGCTCTCGGATATTCACCGCAAGACTTCTTCAAGAGAATTCAATCGTTCGATAACGATATAGAGATGATTCAGGCTCTGACTAAAGGAGAGCTTTCCGCAGCCATTCTGCAGGGATGCCATTACGAAAGACTTCCTGAGAAATTACGTGCGCTCCTTAGGCCTTTAGAGCCAAGAACATTCTCCGAAACTCAATGCTCATCTACATCGGAACTGTATCCGGCGTGGAGTCTTATGGCAGCCTCTGGCGTTCCTAAAGAATTAAATCGGAAAGTGATCGCAACCTTGAAGAACGATCGTTCTTTGAGTACCTTTGGAGAATGGACGGATCCGGCGTCCTTAAGAGACGTCTACGCACTTTTGAAAAGATCTCATGATGATCTTATTGACTATTTCGAGCCGGAGAGTTGGACAGATGTAATTTGGAAAGCTCGTTACCCGGCTTTAATCGTCCTCTTGTTATTGCTTGCGCTCTTTGTTCATGACAGGTTAGTCGTCCGTGAGGTTGAAAAACAGACATCCTTAGTCAAAGAAAGTCTAAAAAAACAGTGGGCAATGGAACGCAAAGTTGAAGCTTGGGAACGAGCAAGCATCGTTTCAATTATGTCTTCAATGGTGGCTCACGAACTGAAACAGCCTTTAACCGCTATTGAGAACTATGCGCAGAGTCTTTTATCGCGTCAAAAACATGGATCTGCGCCGATTCCACAGGAAACGCTGATTTTTGTGATGCAGAAGATTGAAGGCAGCGTCTTGAAGGCGATAGATATCATTGAACATGTACAGAGCTTTTCGAAGAATAGGCCGTTGAAGCGAGTGCCGACTAACGTATCGGCTCTGTTAAATAAGGTGGTAGGAGACTTTCAGCTAAAGCATCCCAAGGTTAAATTGATCAAAACGATTTCTCCGGATTTAAAAATCGACGGAGATGAGTTCGAGCTTTCTATTTGCTTTTTAAATATCCTAAAAAATTCGCTTCAGGCGATGGAGTCTCAGTCGAATCCCGAGATAAAAATTTCAGCAGAAAAGAATTCTGAAGGTGTAGTCAAAGTGACCTTCACTGATAATGGTCACGGATTGACTCAAGAGCAGATTGAGAACTTACGGCATCCGCTTCAGACATCAAAAAAAGATGGGCTTGGCCTCGGCTTATCCATTATCCGCGCTATAGCCGAAAGACATAGAGGCTCAGTCAGAATAGAAGCCGGTGAACCGTGCGGCTTATCCATTGTGATCCAACTCGGCAGGTCGGTAGAGAAATCACAAGAGAAAGGTTGACTTTTTGGATGAAAGCTTAGAAAGTTAATCTTCAGTTATTCGATGAGATTCAGCCGATTGAGAATCTTGTAGACCTCAATATTGTTTTTAGCATCGAGCTTGCGGTACACCATGGTGCGGTGAGTTTGAACGGTTCGCTCAGCAATTCCTAATTCTCCGGCAATTTGCTTGTTGAGAAGTCCTTGGCTGACGAGCTTGGCTACTTCTTTTTCTTTTCCTGTAAGGCTGTGCCAATTGCGAATATCGCTTTTTTGCTCATTAATTTCAGAAGCACACTCCATTGCTTTGCTGATTGCTTCTCGAAGTTTGTCTAAAGATGCCGGTTTTGATAAAAATGTGACGGCACCGCTTTGGAGCGTGTCTACTACGTTTTCGACGGTTCCATGGCCGCTCAGAAAAATCAAAGGAAGTTTGATTCCTCGGGCATTTAACGTATCTTGCAGCTCCAATCCGTTCATGCCGTTCATTCGGATATCAACAATGGCGCAGCCTGGAACATTAAAGTTGTCCTTCTCTAGAAAACTTTCCGCACTGTTGTATGTGCGTACGAACCAGCCTTCTCCTTCGAGCAAGAATCGGAAAGAAGTCAGAAGCTCTTCATCGTCATCAACAATTCGGACAACCATAATTTCGTGAACATCCGGCTGAGTCATGGCGGTTACTCCTGAGGTGTTGGATCTAAGACGTGTTAAATAATTCTAAGATGAAGAGATAATATTCGCGATACTGAGTATCGTAAACCTGAGGTTGATAGTAAGGATGCGAGGGTAGGAAACGAAAAGAGGCCTCTTAAGTGAGACCTCTCTGCGTATCAACAAAGCTTATTTGCCTTTTTTGCTGACGCTTCCGATGTTGCTGCTCAGTTGCAGGAGAATGTCGCTGTGCTCGCCTTTTTCATAAATAGTGTTGGCACGGCCTAAGATTAAAGGATCGATCGGGCCGATGGCGGCTGCATCCTTGCCGGTATACGGTAAGGAGTGAAGCACATATCTCATCGCGTTTAAACGGGCTCTCTTCTTGTCGTCGCTCTTAATGACGGTCCATGGCGCTGCAACGGTATCGGTGCTTAAGAACATATCTTCTTTAGCGCGGGTGTAGTCATCCCATTTATCCAAAGAAGCCATATCAACCGGAGAGAGTTTCCATCTCTTTAAAGGATGGACTTGACGTTCTTTGAAACGGCGGCGCTGTTCTTTGCGGCTCACTGAGAACCAGAACTTAATCAGATAGATGCCGCTACGGGTAAGGAATCTTTCAAATTCCGGGCACTCCTGCATGAATTCAATGTACTGCTCGTTAGTGCAGAAACCCATGACTCTTTCGACGCCGGCACGGTTGTACCAAGAACGGTCAAAGAGAACGATTTCGCCTTTGGTCGGAAGATGCGGAATATAGCGTTGGAAATACCATTGGCCGAGTTCACGGTCAGTCGGTTTTTCAAGAGCAACCACACGGGCGCCGCGGGGATTCAAGTGCTCCATGAAACGGCGGATGGTGCCGCCTTTGCCGGCTGCGTCGCGTCCTTCAAAAAGAATGACGAGTTTTTGACCGGTTTCTTTAACCCAAGACTGGAGTTTGAGCAGCTCAACCTGCAAAAGATACTTTTCTTTTTCGTAGAGCTTGCGGCTCATACGGTTCTTGTAAGGATAGCCGCCTTTTCTCCAATCTTCGTTTAATTCATCTTCAGAAGCGTCTTTTTTATCTTTTAAGTTGGCCGGAGCTTCTTTGAGTTTTTCTCTGCGGACGAGAGCTTTCAAAATGGATTTGCGATCTGTCGGTGATTCTCCGTCCAGAATGGCAATTAAAGCTTGCAGCTCATGTTCTGTTGCAGCAGAGAAAGTCTGCTCTGTGACATACTCTTCTGCCTCGGTTTCGGAAGTTACCGGAGAGGATGAAATGCTTTCGATAGTTGTTCCGATTTTTTCACTTTCGGAAGGACCTTCGGCCGCAATCTTCTCCATTTCTGCAGTTGTTTCTTTATTGAGGACTTCAGCTTCGTTAGCCTTGGCTTTATTTTTATCGTTCGAAGACAAGTTCATCTCCTTAATTGAAAATTTGGACCCGTGAAAATAATAAAACTAAATTCTCCCGTCAACTGCAATGCTCTTTAGTAATTGTTAATCCTGCTTTTTAAGTTGCAGAAGGACATCATAGATTTGTTTTTTTGGGATGCCTGTGATGTCGTGAGCCATCGCACTCAGCTCGCCTGTCGGAAGCAAGGAGGAGAGGCGTTTAAGCCATTTTAGCGTGCTCTCATCCAGAGACTGCTCCTTCTTAGAGGTATCCGCATTGATGATTACCACAAATTCCCCTGCCGGTTTTTTTGAGGCAAACCATTCCACGATGGTTTCAGAGGTGAAACTTTTAATTTCCTCAAATTTCTTTGTAAGCTCTCTTGCAACGACAATCTTTCTTTCCGGAGGAACCGTTTGAGCCAATTCCTTAGCTAATTTCTCCATTCGGTGAGGGGCTTCATAGAGGACAAAGGTTCTTCCCGTGTCAACAAGCTCTTTTATTGTCTTTAATCTTTCTTTAGAACCGCTGTCTAAGAACCCGTGGAAAATAAAACCTTCTGGAGCCATGCCGGCAGCCGATAAGGCGGTCACTACCGCACTGGAGCCGGGAATAGGAATCACCGGAAATCCTGCCTTTTGAACTGTATCGACGACCTTGCACCCGGGATCAGAAATGGCGGGAGTTCCAGCGTCGGTTACTAGCGCAATCCTCAGGCCTTCCTCAAGGAAGCCAAGGATTTTAGAAGCCCCATTCTGCTCATTATGCTGATGAACGGCGAATAATTCTTTAGATAGACTAAACTTTTGAAGCAGTTTACTAGTCTCTCTTGTATCTTCGGCAGCGACTTTGTCGCACAAGCTTAAGGTCCAAAGGGCACGCAGCGTGATATCAGCAAAGTTGCCGATCGGAAGGCCGATGACATAAAGTGCAGGAGCCGGAAAATCTTGACTTGCTAATCGTGTCTCAGTAAATAAAATATTGTTTTCGAATTGGTTGGGTACGGAGTCCATTGTGTCCTCTACACTTTTGAACAAAGTTTGTTTCGTTACATTAAGCCTACTCTCATTAATGGGTCAGAACTTGGTTAACGCTCAAGAAGCGGCAGTTTCAACCTCAGAACCGACGGGGAAAATAAAGGTCGGGTTGATGGTGCCTCCTCAAAACAGCAGCCTTGCGGCCGCTACTGCTCCTTTAATCCACGGAGTGGAAGCAGCATTCAAAGAAGACGAGGACCGCTATGAGCTTGTCAAATATGAAATAAGCGAATCAGGCAATGTCCTGGAGGTTCTTAATCATGCGGCTGATACGAAAGCAATGCTGATGATTGGACCGGTTTTAAAGACTTCAGTAGATAAAATCGCAAGCCTCCCTTATCTTCCGCTTCCGGTTGTGGCCATCAACAAAACTGATTCTGCCGTTCAGCCTGAGCTTTTTATGAGCATCGACGTAGCTATCGAAAGCGAAGTTGAGCAATTAGTTAAAGTGGCTCTTGAAAATACAGCTAAGAACCCAATAGGAGATTTCGTAGTGTTGGCTACTCCCAATAGCTATGACGAGAGAGTTGCAAGAGCTATTGTGCAGGAGTTAAGTAAAAATGGCTCTGTTGGGGAAATACGCCATGTAAGTACGGAACAAATTTCTTATTTGAGGACTGAGATGAGAGGAAAAAGCTTTAGAGGAGCTTTTTTCGCTATGAATCCTCAGCAGGCTAGCCTCATCCGGCCGTATCTTCCTCCTGAGCTGCCGGTATTCGGCACCAGCTACACTAATCCGTATCGAACCAATGACGTGATGACCTCTCAGACACAAGCTAATGATTTAACCGGTATGGTGACATTGGAAATACCGGCGATTACTCAGCTGAGTCATCAAAATTATTTGAAGTACAGACCAATCCTTCTTAAGCTCAACAGCGACGACCGACATCTTTTTGCAGTTGGTGTGGATGCTTGGGCTCTCGGAAAGAGTTGGCTTGAGTGGCAAGATCAAATCGATCTTGAAGATGGCCTGAGCGGAAAGATTCATTTCGATAAGAAGACCAGCAGCAGCGCAAAAAGGACTCTGGACAAAACGGTTGTTACTCCAAAGCGCGACTTGGCTGATGATGTAGCCTTTGAAGAAAGCGCGGAAGAGGCCGGCCTATGATTCTTCAAACTTTACAAGATGCTCATCTCGCGTGGGGAGACGCTCCTCTGCTCGACAAGGTTAATTTGACTATTGAGGAAGGCCAGCGCTTTGGACTTATCGGCCGCAACGGAACCGGGAAAAGTTCTTTGCTGAAGGTTCTGGCCGGAGTCGAAAAATTAGATGCGGGCAAGAGAAACGTTGCTAAGGGTTTAAGAGCTATTTACGTCGAGCAAGACCCGGTTTATCCGGAAGCGGCCACCGTCTACGATGCTCTGCTCAAGAGAGGAAAGATTGATGAGATAGGTGATGAAGTGCACCGTTGGGAGGTCATTTCAAAGCTCAATGAATATATCCATTTGTTTGGACTGAATGCAGATGCGTCTCCTGAAAGTATTTCCGGAGGCGAGAAGAAAAAAGGAGCCTTAGCTCTGGCTTTTGCACTGGAACCGCAGCTTCTTTTGTTGGACGAACCTACCAACCACCTGGATATTGATGCAATTTTCAAACTTGAAGAGCTTATTCTTAGTAATTTTCGAAAGAACCGCACACTCGTGACTATTACTCACGACCGCTCGTTTTTGAATAAAGTTGCTCAGCAAATCCTTGAGCTCGATCGCGGAGACCTGAGAACTTATCCGGGCAACTTCGAAGCTTACGAAAAAAGAAAAAATGAAGAGCTTGAGGCTGAAGAAAAGGCCCGCAGCCAGTTTGATAAGTTTTGGGCTCAGGAAGAGGTCTGGATTCGCAAGGGTATCGAAGCCCGCAGAACCAGAAATGAAGGTCGAGTACGGAGACTGGAGCAGATTCGTCGGGAACGCGAAGCCAGAAGGGATCGCATAGGTACCGCCAAGCTTGCTTTAGATGCAGGTGAAAAAAGCGGAAAGATGGTGGCCGAACTCGAAGATGTTTGCCTGAGTTTCGGAGAAAGAACTCTTATTAAAAATCTGAATCTCCGTTTAATGAGGGGAGATAAGCTCGGATTGATTGGTCCGAACGGTGTTGGTAAGAGCTCTTTAATTAAGGTCATTCTTGGCAAGCTTGAGCCGACAAGCGGTAAGGTCCGTCTGGGAACAAACTTGGAAGTGGCTTATTTTGATCAACTTCGCGCTGAGCTTAATCCGGAGAAAACTTTGGTTGAGACTGTATCTCCGGGTTCTGATTGGGTTGAAGTCAACGGCCAAAGGAAGCATGTTATCGGTTACCTCGGCGACTTTTTGTTCCCTCCTCATCGTGCCAATGTCAAAGTTTCAAGTTTGTCCGGCGGGGAAAAGAATCGTTTGCTCTTAGCTAAGCTCTTTGCAAAACCGGCAAATTTGCTGGTCATGGACGAGCCGACCAACGACCTGGATATTGAATCCTTAGAAATGCTCGAAGATACTTTGAGCAATTATCAAGGAACAATTATTCTTGTGTCTCATGACCAGACCTTCATGGACAATGTCGCCTCCTTTGTAATTGCTCCTGACAGTAAAGGAGTCTGGACTTCTTATGTCGGAGGTTATGAAGAATGGCTTCGTCATCGGGAAGTACTAGAGAAATGTGCTGAGGAAAAGAAGCCGGCATCCAAACCTGCTCAAGTAAGGGAAAAAGGTAAGCCTACAAAACTCTCCTATAAGGAGAATATGGAGTTGGAGAAGCTTCCGTCCGAAATTGAAAGTCTGGAAGCGGAACAAGAACAACTAATAGCATCGATGAGCGGGGAGAGCTCGGAAAAGAAAACGCCTGAGTTTTTTGCCAATACCAATAAGAGAATGGCGGAAATCTCGGATCTGTTGGAAAAGAAATACGCTCGATGGGAAGAGCTGGATCAGAAGAAGGCCTCTTTCTCTAAAAATTAATCGTAAAGATTGTTTAATTTGGACGCTAAGGCTGTTCAAGTCTTTCAAACAAGTGCACAATTGGAAGTAATTATTTAACTTGTCAGGGGTGCAAGGATGAAAACTAAAACAGCAGTTCAGCTTGCATTTGTTGCTTGCTGCGCCTTTACGCTCTGTACAGACGGTTTAGCAAGACCGCCCGGACCTCCTCCCGGAGGACCCGGTTTCAGACCCGGTCCTGGACCCAGACCACCAAGACATCATTGGGGTGCCGATGTTTTAGGAGGTGCTCTGGCGATAGGGTTAGGACTTGGAGTCGCAGGTGCGATTGCCAATTCCGTCAGTACGCCCCCTCCGACAACGGTTTATGTGCCGCCTACACCGACTTATGTGCCTCCTAACTATATTGTGCCTTCTGCTCCGGTAGTTGTCTCGCCTCCTGCAGTAGTCGCACCTCCCGTAGTAGTGGCTCCTCCGGTTGCCGTCACTCCGTCAGTCGGCTCAGGTAATGTTATGTATTGGTGCCAAGCATCTAAGAACTTCTACCCTTATGTGACGGAATGTCCGTCAGGATGGCAGGCAACAACCGTGCCGTAAAACCAGTGTAATATTGATTGTCGAAAAATATGACCGCTCTGTCTTTTGGTAAAGCGGTCATTTTTCATGGCCGAAGTTTTAATGCTTCCGGAGGATTGGGATTGGAGAGATACGGATTCTTATCTTTATTTCGACATAACGAAAATATAAGTAAATACCCTTAAAATTTCGCCCGTTGTAAAAGCAAAATTTCTCTTAAGCTACGAGAGAAAATAGGAGAAGTGTAGGAGAAGGTCTTGACAGACACTAAAGAAGAACGTGCCCGTGCGTTAGATTCGTTACATACATTATGTGATTTTTTTCAAAATCGAGTAGAAAAAGGACCGCAAGACGAGGCTCTCCGTGAGTTTGATAAATCCACAAAAAAATGGATTTCTTATACTTATCAAGAAGTCGCGAATAAAGTTAAAGAATGGCAGCGAGCTTTTGCAGCCAGCCAAATTAACTCGGGATCCAGAGTAGCTATGCTTCTGCCCAATGGAGTGGATGCAGTTTGCTTTGACCAAGCCGCTATGGCTAACGGACTGATTCCTGTTCCTCTTCATGCCATCGATACTCCGGCATCGAGTGCTTACATCCTGCAAGATAGCGAGGCTTCTTTCTTAATCACCAACAGATTGGAGAAGTGGGAGCAAATCCAAAAAGCGGGCTTCGATTTAAGTAAATTAAAGAAAGTTATTATTACGCAGGAAGACAATCTTTCAACGGCCGCTATTGCTCAAAGCTTGAAAGATTGGCTTAGCAGCGTAACAGGGAAAGAGATTCTGCCTCCGGCGCCTACGGAGCACGATTTGGCCTGCATTGTTTATACCTCCGGCACTACCGGAAAGCCAAAAGGAGTAATGCTCTCCCATAAAAATATTACCAGCAACGTTCGTTCTACTCTTGCTCATGTCAGACCGGAAATCGGCGCAAAATTTTTGTCCTTCCTTCCGTTATCTCACATGTTTGAAAGGACAGCCGGTTATTACCTGGCTCTAGCGACTGGAAGCACCATTATTTTCAATCGTTCTCTTCAATATTTGGCAGATGACTTCAAGATTGCTAAACCGGATGTTTTGATTTCGGTTCCAAGAGTCTACGAAAGGATTTACGGCAAACTTCAAGAGGCTTTGAAGAAGAAAGGCCCCATCGCTCAGAAATTATTCAGCTGGGGTGTTAATGTCGGCTGGAGAGATTTCTGCAGAAAGAACAAGATTCCATACGAAGGAGGTTTCTCCGCCATCTTTGATAAAAACTTGGGCAAAGTATTCCAGAAGAAAATTTCAAAGACATTACAGGATCAATTCGGCGGACAATTAAAAGTTGCTATCAGCGGCGGCGCCTCCCTCAATGAAAAGGTAGCTAAGGTATTTTGCGGTCTTGGTCTACCGGTTATTCAAGGTTATGGAATGACTGAAACCAGTCCAATTATCTGCGGTAATAAAGTCGAAGATAATGATCCGAATACAGTGGGAAGACTTCTCAAAGATGTTCAGGTCAAGATCGGCGAAAAAGACGAAATTCTTGTGAAGGGCGACCTTGTGATGCAAGGTTATTGGAATCGCGCAAAAGACACCAAAATAGCATTAACCGAAGACGGTTGGCTTCATACCGGTGACCAAGGAGAATTTGATTCCGAAGGAAGGCTGAAGATCAAGGGCCGAATCAAAGAGATTCTTGTTACTTCGACGGGAGAGAAGATTTCTCCGGTTGACATTGAAAGCGCCATTGAATGTGATCCTTTGATTAGCCAATGTTTTGCAGTCGGAGACGGACGCCCTTACATTGCAACACTTCTGTCTTTAGACAAGGATAAGTGGGTAGAGTTAGCCGAAAAGCTCGGCGTAGATCCTACAAACAATGAATCGCTTCAGTCTCATGAAGTTAAGGGATACATCCTTAAACAGGTTAAGAAGCTATGTAAGGCTTTTCCGGCATACGCTGTTCCGAAGAATATCGCACTCACTTTAGAACCATGGACAATCGATAAGGAGTTGCTGACACCAACATTGAAGCTTAAGCGCAAGAACATGATGGCCAAATACGGAACAGTTATTGAAAGCATGTATAAAGGTGCACGCCGTTAATCGTAAAGCAGAGGAAATTTCGTGATTTTGGGAGCTCGATTAAGGCAGCCTTTGCGCTCTTTTTTTCGGAAGAGCTAATCTTTTTGTTGAAATTCTGTGGGCGATACGGAAAAAGTATAATTTTGTCCAAAATCTAAAAGTTATTTATGAAAGCATCAACTGACACAATTAAATCTGCCTACAAAGGCAGTGAAAAGAAATTACATCCCGAGGCCATGGCACCGCAATGGATGATCTATGGTACGGAAAAAGTAATGCAGTACCAATTGGACAAAAATTTGGTTTTGGATCCTTGCATTCTGAAGGAGTTTCCGAAACCGCAGCCCGGACACAAGTACATGCTTTATGCACATGTTCCGTTCTGCAATACGTTGTGCACTTACTGTACTTTCCACCGGTTCTTATTCAAAGAATACAAAGCACGTGAGTACTTTGTGAACCTTCGCAAAGAAATGCAGATGGTTCATGACTTGGGCTACAACTTTACGTCCATGTATGTCGGAGGTGGCACCACCACTATTCTGATGGACGAACTGATCAAGACTATTGAGTTGGCCCGCAAGCTTTTCCCGTCAATGGGCGAAGTCTCTTGTGAAACCGATCCTCAGGTTATGGCCAATCCGGATATCATTCATCTCAAAGGGCTTGTCGATCGTATGTCTGTAGGGGTACAGAGCTTCGATGACAATATCCTAAAGATGATTGAAAGGGATAAGTTCGGAACAGGAGAAGAGGTTTATGAGAACATTCTGAAAGCCAAAGAAATTTTCCCTATCTGCAACGTAGATATGATTTTCGGCTTCCGCGGTCAAACGGATGAGATCGTTCGCTCCGATATGGAAAAAGTAGTAGCTCTGTCTCCCAGACAGATTACGACTTATCCTTTGATGGTCACAAGCCAAACCAAACGCAGCGTCAAAGATTCTTTAGCTTCTCCTCCGGAAGTGATGGCTCAGCAATACCGAATCATTTTGGATACGGTTGCTCCTCACTACAACCAGCTTTCATCTTGGGCTTTTGGTAAGGCCAATAACGAAGGTTTTGACGAGTACGTTATCGACAACGATGAGTACTTAGGAATTGGTTCAGGCGCATTCAGCTTCTTAGGTGATTCCTTGTACGTTAATACATTCTCTTTGAGAAGATACAACGAGCGTATCGGTTCCGGTCGAGACGGAGTAGAGCGTAAGAGAACTTTTTCTAAACACGAAATCCTTCAATATCGCCTCTTATTGGGTTTGTTTGCAGGGCGTCTCTCCAGAAAATACTTCCGAGAAGTTCATAACGTCCGTTTAGATACGGCTTTAATGAAGGAGGTACTGGCCCTTAAGCTTGCAGGCGCTATAAAAGAAAATCCGGAAGACAAGGATCAATTCATTATCACTGACAGAGGTAAACTCCTCGGTCTGGTAATGATGAAAGACTTCTACACGGCAATGGATAATGTCCGTGCAGAATTGAGAAAGCCGCTGAAAGAAGAAGATACGTAATCGGCATTTCTTTGTCGAAAAAGAAGTCGATCTTTAATCTAAGTTTTTATTGGCCGACGACGCGCTTTTGTGCACAAAAGTCGGCCTTTTACATGGTGCAACAGTAAGGTCATGAATGAGCTTTCATAATAGAAAGATTTTTCAGAAGCACAGAAAGCACCAAAACTTCTGGCAGAAATCTCGCAACTTTTTTCTATCTGAGAAAAAGGTTATGTAACATTTGAGATTACCCACCTAAGCCAAAACTCAGGCGGGATTTCACGAATATTTCCTAAAAAGGGGTGGGAAATTAGGCGTATACCCTTAGGATATTCGTTTTAGTTCCGTTGTTTCAAAACGAATCTTTTTTTACAATCCTGTCTGAGATGTTGCCGACTGTAACCTACTAGGGAAAACTTTTAACATAACATCCCAGCGATGTCGGCTATTTTCTTCTCACCCATTTCAAGCCTATGGAGCAAACAATGACAACTATGGAAGTAGTCACTTTCCGGCCGCCTCAGGGTTGCCGTGGAGAAGATGGTCCCGACTATCAGGGGAATTTCCGCAAAGGTGAATTAAGAGGAATCATCAAGATCAATTCAGAAACCTGTGTAGGTTGCGATACCTGCAGAAAATTCTGCCCGGTCGATGCTATCGACGGTGGTCTTGGTTCCATTCATAAGATTCGTGATAATGCTTGTGTAAGCTGCGGACAATGCTTAGTAGCCTGCCCGTTCGGCGCTATCGAGCAAATGAGCTTCGTTGATGATGTGATCAAAGCTTTGGATGATCCGAAGAAGTTCGTTGTTGCACATCCCTCTCCTGCAGTTCGCGTCGCTTTAGCGGAAGAATTCGGAGGCCAACCGGGCGATCTCTGCACAGATCAGATGCTTAACGCCCTTGAAAAGGCCGGCTTCGTTAACTATGACGTTAACCAAACTGCTGACCAAACAATTCTTGAAGAAGGTACAGAGTTCATCAAGAAAGTAAGATACTGGGCTCTGGGAGAAAGAGGTCCGGAAGTTGATATGATGGCTCACCATCCGCTTCCTCACTTCACAAGCTGCTGCCCTGGCTGGGTCAGAAATATGGAAATCAATTTCGCCAGCGCTATTCCTCACGTCTCTACAACAAAGAGCCCGATTCAAATGGGCGGTGCTTTGGCTAAGAGCTGGGGTGCTAAGCATATTTGGAAGAAAGATCCGAGAGATATGGTCTTGGTTTCTATCACTCCTTGCACAGCTAAGATTTACGAAGCCAGCCGTCCTGAATTCGTTGACGCATGGAAGTGGAATGTCGCTCACGGCGAAATTCCAAAAGATACTCCTGCTTTCCCGGACATCGACTACAGCTTGACCACCCGTGATATCGCTGAAGTTCTCCGTCGCAAAGGCATCAATCCATTGACAATGCCGACAACTCACGAAGTTAAGCAGATGGAAAAATACACGGGTGCCGGTACTATCTTCGGTGCATCCGGCGGTGTTATGGAAGCTGCTCTTCGTACAGCTTACTTCATTCTTTCCGGTAAAGAATTGACTAACCCGGACATCATCAGTGTTCGTGGTTACGATTCTTCACTCGTTGAAGCCACTATTCCAATTCCTTTGAAGGCTAAGAATGGAGAGATCTTCGAACTTCGCGTTGCTGTTGTTAACGGTGCACTCCAAGATCTTAAGAAAGTGATGAAGATCATCAACGAAGATAAAGATCGTTGGCACTTCATTGAAGTTATGAACTGTCCTGGCGGTTGCGTCAACGGCGGCGGTCAGCCTCTCCAAGGCTCCGGCTCCGCATGGCTCGCACCGACACTTCCGCTTCCAGTCAAACTCTAAAAGGTTGGAAAAATGAGTAAATATCAATATACAGAAAGAGATACAGATGCACTGTTGGGCAGACGCGGCTTCTTGAAGGTAGTAGGCCTTTGCGCTGTTGTAGTAGCTGCTGCCGGTGCCGTTATCACTAAGATTGTCACAGGCCGCAATAAAGTCATTCTTGATCGTCAAGAAGGCTTGTATGCAGACGACAAGCGATTGCAGAAAGTTAAACTCACATCTTCTCACGAAAACGATGTTTGCTGGAAAGTCTATGAAGACATGAAGGGCAAACCAGTTGAAGGTGAAATGTATGAGTTGAACCATACACACTACTTCCCACGTTCTCAGTTAGCTATGAAGGAGACCAAACATGTCTAATGCTGCAAGCGGTGCTCGTATTCTGCGCTTCCATACTTCCGACAAGGTTTTCCACTCCATCAACGCTATTTGCTGGTACGCACTCTTCTTTACAGGCGTTATCGTTTATTTCGGCAATATGATGGGTGCTATCTCCGACGAAACAGCTAACCTTTTGATGGTTTGGCATATTTGGCTCGGTGCTCTTTTCACTCTTAACTTTGTCGGCTACATCTTGTTTGCCCCTGATCGTTTCGCCGTTACCATGAAGAACCTCATGGAATGGGACAAGAACACAATTATGTGGTTCAGAAACTTCGGTGGCTATCCACGCCGTTTCTTCAAGATCCCGTTCGGCCCGGAAGAAGTTCCTCCTCAGGGCAGATACAACGGCGGTCAGAAGATGAGCTATCTCATTTTCATCGCAGCCATCGCTTACTTGATCGTTACCGGCTGGTTGCTTTGGGCAGGTGCTCCTTTACTCGGTAAGACACTCTTCTACTGGTTGTTCATTACCCACGTTTGGGGCAGCATCGTTGTGACAGCAATGGTTACTTGCGCTCACATCCCATTAGCCCTTCTTTCTATGGAACACTTCAAGGGCATTTGGAGAGTCGGCCCCGGCGACATTTCTTATGAAGCCGCTGAACACCATTCTCCAACATGGTTGAAGAGAGACGTTGTTAAGGTTGTTGAAAAGTAATCTGAACATACGAGATTAACAATGAAAAAGGGAGCTTCGGCTCCTTTTTTCATAGACAATTACAGGTATTCAAAATCAAGGAGTGTCTATGGCCGGCCTTAATCAAACCCCGAAGGGAAACCGAATTTTTATTGGAATCTTCGGCAAAAGAAATGCAGGAAAATCCAGTTTCATCAATCGTCTGACAAAACAAGATATCGCTTTGGTGAGCAATATAGCCGGAACGACTACAGACCCGGTTTACAAGGCTATGGAAATCCTTCCTTTGGGGCCTGTGATGATTATCGATACTGCAGGTATCGATGACGTAGGAGACCTTGGGAAACTGAGAATCGGCAAGACTAAGGAAGTCATGTCAAAAACCGATGTGGCAGTAATCCTTTTAGAGGCAGGACAACCCGTTTCTGATTTTGAGCGCTCCTTGTTGAAGGATTTTAAAGAGCTTGGAACTCAAGTTATTTTTGCCGTCAATAAAGTCGATGAAAAGGCTCCAGACCTCCAACAAATTAATCGGATTTCGGAGGAAATCGGCCTTCCTGTATTTCCCATCAGTGCAAAAACAGGAGAGGGTTTCAATGAGCTAAGAGAAGAACTCATTAAAGTTGCACCGAGAGCGTTTGAAGATATCCCGTTCTTGAGAGACTTAGTCAACCCCGGGGATGTTGTTTTGTTCTGTGTGCCGATTGATACTGCGGCTCCTAAAGGTCGTTTGATTCTTCCTCAGGTTCAAGCTATAAGAGATTGTCTGGATGCCGGAGTAGTAGCGATGGTTGCCAAGGTTGATGAAATCCAAAAACAGTTGGACAATCTGAAAACACCTCCTGCTTTAGTAGTCACAGACAGTCAAGTCTTCAAAGAGGTTAATGCAATCGTTCCTGATTCTATTCGTTTGACTTCTTTTTCCATTCTCATGGCCCGTCAAAAAGGAAATTTGGATGAATTGGTGCGTGGTGCAGAGGCAATCGAGAGTTTGAGACCGGGCGATAAGGTGTTGATTGCCGAAGCCTGTACTCATCAATGCCAGGCCGATGATATCGGCCGCGTAAAGATTCCGCGTTGGCTGAAACAAAAGGTCGGGGGAGACTTAGATATCGAATGGTATACGGGAGACTCTTTCCCGTCAGACCTAAGCGGATATAAGTTGGTTATCCACTGCGGTGCCTGCATGATAAACCGCAGAGCAATGCTCTACAGACAAAAAGTTAGTAAGGAATATTCCGTACCAATGGTGAATTACGGGGTGGCGATCGCATATTTACACGGTATTTTAGGACGCGTTTTGTCACCATTTCATAGGTAGAATCCGTATATATAACTTTCTCTATGTGAACACGGAGTCCACAATATGAAAATTCCAAGGAAGCTTTCGGGATTTGCCGCAAGCATGTTTTCTCTTTGTCTCGCATCCTCGGTATTAGCTGCGGAACTGAATCTGTATGCCACTATGCCGGATAAATATGCAAGTGAGGTTTTAGCTCAATTCTCAAAAGATACAGGCATTAAGGTAAACTACTTGCGTCTTTCGGCCGGAGAAGTTCTTGCCAGAGTTCAAGCCGAGAAAAATAATCCTCAGGTGGATGCAATCCTGGGAGGACCTGCCGATATTTATGAGGCGGCCAAAAAAGAAAATCTCGTAGAGCCCTTCTTGCCAAAAAACGCATCGGCAATTCCGTCTCAGTTTATTGATCCTGACCACGCCTGGATTGGCATCGGCATCATGCCTCTGGCCTTTATTTCTAATTCTGATTTCTTAAAGAGAAACGGTTTGAAGGCACCTCAATCTTGGATGGATTTGCTAGATCCGAAATATAAAAACTCGCTTATTCTTGCTGATGCCAGAACATCCGGTACGGCAACCGAACGCCTATTTTCTATTCGCGGGGCTTTCGGTAAAGAGGGCGGTATTGAATATCAGAAGAAGCTCCATAAGAATGTTCAGATGTACACCAAAAGCGGAGCTTGGCCTGCTCTTAGAGTTGGACAAGACTTAGCGGCGGTTGCTATCGTCTATCTCCCTGACGCTCTTGATATCAAACAGTTGGGTCATCGAGTTGAAATTACTTATCCGAAGGAAGGCGTAACTTTTGGTATAGAGGCCGTAGGACTGGTAAGGGGCGCAAAACATCCGGAGGAAGCGAAGAAGTTTATTGAGTGGGCCTCAAGTCCTAAGTTTGCTGACTTTATTTTGAAAAATAACATTAAGTACGTTCCAACGAGGACGGATGCCGTGATTACGGATCCTGTTTTAAATCTTAAAAACATCAAGGCGCTGGACGTTCCCTTAAGTTGGAAGGGCGAAAAAAGAAAAGAGTTAACAGACGAATGGATAAATCAAGTCTTGCCTACAAAATAATTCTTGAGAAATCCTGCTAGTTTGAGGCACAGAGGTTTAGGTGTGGAGAAGAAAAAAGAGCGTTCGATAGGTTGTTTTACGAACGCTCTTTCTCATTTCACGCTAGAGAATGTCAGTGTCGCTGTGTTTTAGCTTCTGACCGTGTTCTCGAGTGGTGTGGAAACCAACTTCAGGCCAGTGTTTTTGTGTGGTCTGAAGGTTATAAATGCTGGTTGCCAGGTAGACTGGGTTGCCGTCAGCATCCTTAGCCAGACGAAGAGTTTGCTCAGTCTCAAACTCTTTCTTTGTTTTTTCGTCCGGATAGGTCAGCCAGCGAGCTGTGGAAACCGGTGTATTTTCATAAATAGCGTCAACCTTGTATTCGGTTGCCAAACGCTGAGCCACAATTTCGAATTGCAGAGGGCCGACAGCGCCAAGATAAAGGTTGCCAAGTTCGTCTTCGAACACCTGAATGGCACCTTCCTCACCAAGTTCTTTGAGTCCTTTGTGTAGCTGTTTAGCTTTGAATGGATCTTTTGAACGTGCAGCTCTGAAAAGTTCCGGAGCAAAGTATGGAATTCCGGTAAATCCAAGTCTCTCACCTTCGGTGAGTGTATCGCCGATGTGAAGCTGTCCATGGTTGTAAATACCGATAATATCGCCTGCAACGGCTTTTTCCATCTTAACTCTGTCATTGGCCATAAATGTCAGAGCATTCGGAATCTTCATGTCTTTACCGTCACGAACATGGTAAACCTTCATTCCGGGTTCATAGCAGCCGGAGCAGACTCGGAAGAAAGCAATTCTGTCGCGGTGCTTCGGATCCATATTTGCTTGGATCTTGAATACGAACCCCGTGAATTTAGACTCGGCCGGTTCAACTTCTCGGGAACCGCCATCTCTAGGTTGCGGAATCGGAGCCCAGTTTACAAGGGCTTGCAGTACGTCTTCCACACCGAAATTATTGACACCGGAACCGAAGAAAACAGGAGTCTGCTCGCCGCTCAAGAATTTCTCAAGAGAGAAAGGCTCGCTAGCACCTTCAATAAGTTCCACACTTTCTCTGACATAAGGCATTTCAAGAGGGAACAGCTCGTCCAAGCGTGGATTGTCGAGTCCTTCGATGACTTCGACATCTTTGGTAAGTTTCTCTCCACCGGGAGTAAAGCGGTTAAGCTTGTTGCCTAAAAGGGAGAAAACGCCGCGGAAAGTTTTACCCATTCCAATCGGCCAAGTGATTGGCGCACAATCAATTTTTAAGACGCTTTCAATTTCGCCTAAAAGTTCGATTGGGTCTTTGACTTCACGGTCAAGCTTGTTGATGAAAGTAATAATCGGAGTCTTTCTAAGACGGCATACTTCCAGCAGTTTGATGGTCTGGGCTTCAACACCTTTTGCAGCATCAATAACCATCACTGCGCAGTCCACTGCCGTGAGAACGCGGTAGGTATCTTCGGAAAAGTCCTCGTGGCCCGGGGTGTCCAACAAATTAATCACATGATCCTGATATTGGAACTGCATAACTGAGCTGGTAACGGAAATGCCGCGCTGCTTTTCAACTTCCATCCAGTCACTGGTGGCGTGCTTAGCGGCTTTCCTGCCTTTAACGGCTCCGGCCATCTGAATAGCCCCGCCAAAAAGAAGCAGCTTCTCAGTTAATGTGGTTTTACCGGCGTCAGGGTGAGAGATGATCGCAAACGTGCGTCTAGTCTCTACCTCTTTTCTTAATTGAGGACTCGTTTGAGCCATTTCGTTCCTGTATGTAAAGAAATTACAAAGATAAGCATTTTAGAACAAGCGCCTGCTTCAGACGGATTTGTTGCTAACAACAAGTTTCAAAAAGAAAAACAAGTTTGTTTATAGAAGAAAGAATCCTCTAAAAACGAAGGAAATAAAAAGTCAAAACTACTAGAATTAGCTCCATTATTGCCATTCTCTAACTTCCATCATGCTAAAAAACTATTTCCCCGCTTGGAAACTAAAGCAAGAAGGTGTAATCGCGCCTGACGAACGCCTCCCTCTGTCTCAAACAATTGCTATGGGACTTCAGCACGTAGTCATTATGTTCGGTTCAACCGTGTTGGCTCCGCTGCTTATGGGCTTAAATCCAAATATTGCCGTCTTAATGAGCGGTATTGGTACCCTGGTTTTCTTCTTCATTGTCGGCGGACAGGTGCCCAGTTACCTCGGCTCCAGCTTCGCTTTTATCGGCGTCGTGATTGCGGCGACGGGATATTCGGGCTCGGGACCTAATCCGAATATTGGAATAGCGATGAGCGGCGTGGTGGCATGCGGTGTGGTCTATGCTCTTACTGGCCTTATTGTCATGAAGACAGGCGTCAAATGGATTGAAAAGCTTATGCCGCCTGTTGTCACGGGTGCTGTAGTGATGGTCATTGGTCTGAACTTGGCCCCTGTTGCCGTTAAAGGAATGGGTACCACCTCTTTCGAACATTGGTATGCAACAGCCGCTTTGTTAATTATTGGTTTTGCAGCTGTCTATCTGAGGGGATTCCTCCAGAAGCTTCTTATGATCGTCGGAATTCTTATCTCCTATGTCGTTTATTGGATGCTGACCAATGTTCTTGGATTCGGAAAGCCGATTGACTTCTCTGCCATCCAGAATGCCGCATGGCTGGGCGTTCCGGAATTCACGGCTCCTGTCTTTGACATTGACGCAATTGTTCTTATCGTTCCGGTCGTTGTCATCCTGGTAGCAGAAAACCTTGGTCATATTAAAGCCGTCAACGTAATGACTCACCGCAATTTGGACCCCTATATCGGCCGTGCATTCTTCGGTGACGGTATTGCTACCATTTTGGCCGGTTTTGCCGGCGGTCCCGGTGTGACAACTTACGGTGAAAACATCGGTGTGATGGCAGCTACAAGAGTGTATTCCACTCTTATTTTCCCGGTTGCTGCTTGCTTTGCCATTCTTCTGGGCTTCTCTCCTAAATTCGGAGCTGTAATTCAAAGTATTCCGGGACCTTTGCTGGGAGCAGTTTCAGTGGTCGTATTCGGCTTTATCGCTGCTGCCGGAGCCAGAATCTGGGTTGAAAGCAAGGTTGATTTATCCACCACCCGTAACTTGATTGTCGTAGCAATTACTTTGATTGTGGGCACCGGAGATTTTTCCTTGACTATTGCCGGTTTCAACTTAGGCGGTATCGGTACCGCTACGTTAGCGGCTATCGGTCTTAACCTTCTCTTTGCCCTCAAAGAGAACTACTAATCGATACTTAGAGCGGTCAAATGCCAGAGTTGCCAGAGGTTGAAGTTACCCGTTTGGGTTTACTGAGAAAGTTAAAAAATAAAAAATGTACCGGAGCCGTTGTCAGAGAAACGCGCTTTCGGAAGCCTCTCAGAGCAGACCTAGAAGAGCTTCTTTTCAACCAGACGCTTCATGATATTAAGCGCCGGGGAAAATATCTCATCTGGCTTTTTGACCGTTCAGCTCTGGTGACTCATCTAGGGATGTCCGGTTCTATGCGAGTCTACCTGCAAGCAGATGTTGAGGTTCAAAAGCATGAGCACCTCGATTTAATTTTCGGGGACATGATAATGCGTTATCACGATCCTCGAAGATTTGGGTTCGTGGCTTATTTCCCCGATAAAGAGTCGGCTTTTGCTATGCCGGAACTTCAGAGACTAGGAGTCGAACCTCTAAGTGAAGAATTTAATTCCAACTTCTTTTATGAAGCTCTGAGACAGACGTCTCTGCCTATTAAGACCTCCCTTATAAGAGGAGACATTGTAGTAGGGGTGGGGAATATTTATTGTTCCGAATCTTTATTCTTGGCGGGTATTCATCCTAAAACAAAATCGAACCGAATCTCTAAAAAAAGAGTTTCAGCATTAACGGACGCAGTCAAAGAAGTTCTTCAATCTTCCATCGAATTGGGGGGTTCAACCCTGAGAGACTTCGTTTCAGCGGAAGGGCAGAGCGGCTATTACACGCTGAATAATAACGTCTATGGACGCGAGGGGCAGCCCTGTAAGAAATGCGGAACTTTAATTAAAAAAGTTCAGATTGACGGCCGTTCTACTTTTTACTGTCCTCATTGCCAGCATTAATGAATAGCTCTGACTGTATTAAATTTCCTTGCAAAGCCTTAATATCTTGGCAAAAGCAAGAAGGCAGAAATTCTTTGCCTTGGCAGAAGACGTATGACCCTTACCAACGCTGGCTTGCAGAAATTATGCTTCAGCAGACTCAGGTAACAGCGGTCATTCCTTATTTTCAAAAGTTCGTAGAAAGGTTTCCTACGGTTGAACATCTTGCTTCTGCAAGCGAGGATGAGGTCATGGCCAACTGGGCTGGTTTGGGCTATTACAGTAGAGCGCGCAATCTGCATGCTTGTGCAAAAGCTGTTGTGGAAAAATTCTCCGGCCGCTTTCCTCTTGAACTTAATACACTTCTGGAACTTCCCGGTATTGGAAGAAGCACTGCCGGTGCCATTATCAGTGCAGTTACCGATAAGCCAGTTCCAATGCTCGATGGTAATGTCAAAAGAGTTTTTGCAAGGTTCTTTAAGATCAACGAAGTTTACGGAACGGCAGGATTTGAAAAAGTCTTATGGGATTTAACGGAAAATAATCTTCCGCAAGAAGAGGGACGAGCTTTTTCCCAAGGACTAATGGATTTAGGTTCGATGATTTGCACACGCTCCACTCCAAAGTGTTTGCTGTGCCCTGTCTCAGAGTTCTGCCGTGCAGGCAAAGAAGGATGTCCTGCTGAATATCCTATTAAAGCCAAGAAAAAAGCCAAACCTGAACGCCATAAGTTTTGGTATGTCTGTACACGGGGAGAAGCCGTATGGTTGGAGAAACGCACCGGCAAAGGCGTTTGGAAGCATCTGTGGAGCCTTCCGGAAGGAGATGATTTGACCTGTAAAGGCACTCCTCTGCCTGCAGTCTTTCATGAGTTTACGCATTACAAGTTAACGGCTAGTCCCATTCATGTTTTAGACGCTGAACTAAATGAAAGCGATCATGGCGGATGGTTCACCAGAGAAGACATAGAGCAAATAGGCATTCCTTCTCCGGTAAAGAAGCTGCTGTTGGAAGAAGTTTTTGGAAAAATCTTACTTGCCTAGTGCATCGAGAGTTCGATGACGCAGGACAATCCCATCGTACCTTTCTTTAAACCTTTTTGCTAAGGTTTCTGCAATATATACGGAGCGATGCTGGCCTCCGGTGCAGCCGATAGAAACCGTGAGATAGTGACGGTTCTGAGCGCGGTATTTCGGCAGCCATTTAGTGACGAATGCATCAATATCGTTGACCATTTCTTCGACGTCCGGAAACTTCTGCAAATACTCAATGATTGGCTTATCTTTGCCTGTGTAGGGACGGAGCTCTTCTTCCCAGTAAGGATTCGGAAGACAACGGACATCAAAAACCAGATCGCTTGCTAAGGGGATTCCTCGTTTAAATCCGAAAGATTCGAAAGTCAGAATCAGAGAATCTTCTTTAGCGTCTGCAAACTTTCTTACCCAGTAGCGAAGAGTGTTCGGAAGCAGTCCCGTGGTGTCAATGAGGTGACAGAAGGGGAGGAAAGGATCGAGCATTTCTCTTTCTTTCTCAATTGCCTCAACAAGAGTACCGGGTGCGGAGTCCGGTTTTTGAGAAAGCGGATGCTGACGGCGTGTCTCCGAATATCGCTGCACCAAAGCATCATTAGATGCTGTAAGACATAAAGCTCTCATATCCACGCCGCGTTGGGCCAATGTCGTAAAGCACTTCTGTAGGTCTTCCATGGAAAGATCGCTGCGGGAGTCCAGGGCGACGGCAATTCTGTCTCGGCCGATGGCCTGAAGATGCGTAACGACTTGTTCTAAAAAGGGTGCGGGAAGATTATCAATGCAATAAAAGCCGCTGTCTTCGAGCTGATTAAGAGCAATGGATTTTCCGCTTCCTGATAAGCCGGTAACCACGATAAGCTGCATAGAGTCTCCGAATGAAAACGCCGTACGAAACAGAACCAGGAATATATTAGTGTGAAAGGAGAAGGTTCTGAGAATTTGCAATATCTTTCTTACTCCAATTTACTCTTCCCGGATCAGTCAAACTGCCAAAAATCTGGGTATTAACGAGAAGAAAGAGGATTGAAGCAACGAGATGGAAAGAAAATATAAGGGTTTATAGCTAAGAGAAAGTTCCAAATGATTAAATAATTGTAAGTGGTTGAAATTCATTTCAAGAGTGAATCAATCCTCTAAGAAAAACAATTTAGGAAAGAACAATAACCTAATCCCAAGAAAAAGGGGGACCGCCTTTCGGACGGTCCCTCTAAATTTATGTGCTGTGTCTCAACCTTAATCTTCTTTTTCCATCAACTCTCGCTGACGATTGAAGAATTCTTGAATGGTATTGATGCCCCGTTTCTGAAGAATAGCGCTTCTTACCGCCGCTTCAACCAAGACGGCTAAGTTTCTGCCGCCGCCGACCGGAATAATCATGGTACGCACCTGCTGGCCAAGAATTTCTGTATATAGCTCGGTTTCCGGCAGACGATCCATTAGTTCACCTTGCTCGAACTGTTTTAATTCAGCCACCAGATCAAGCTTCATCTTTCTTCTGACGGAGGTTTCTCCGAAGATGGTTTTGACATCGAGAAGACCGATTCCGCGAACTTCTAACAAGTTGGCCAGCAGAGCAGGAGCAGAACCTTCAATTTGATTGGGTCCTCTTTGAATAAAGTCCACAACATCATCTGCCACGAGACCGTGGCCTCGAGTGACTAGTTCCAAACCCAATTCGCTTTTACCGATGCCGCTCTGTCCGGTCATTAGAACGCCTATCCCGAACACATCCATGAACACGCCATGCATAGAGCACGAAGGAGCCGCCAAACGAACCATGTTGTGGCGGATATTCGTTAAGGTGTCCTCTGCACATGCATCAGAAGTGAAGAAAGGAATGTTTTCTTCAATGACAGCTCGTACAAAGTCTTCAGGGAGCTCTAAATCCTTACAGATAACAAAACCGAGGCTATTGTTTTTTCTGAATTGCTGAACGATGCCTAGTCTGTCCGGAACTGAAAGGCCTTGTAGGAAGGCGACCTCGGGCGCGCCGATAATGTGAAGACGCTCTGGGTGGATGATGTTAAGGAACCCGACATACAAAGAAGGATAATGAGAGCTTTGGGCGTCTGAAAGAAAGTTTCTTCCGTTTTGATTCTTACCGTAAAGCCATTGGAGCTTGAATTTTTTGCTGCAAAGTTTGATTAGTTCTTCATATGTAGCCATAGCCTGCTTACGCTCCTATTGTTCTTGGTCGGGATGCTGAGCACACCATTTATCGATTTCTTCCGCAAATTCAGCAACGGTGGATGCTTCCTTCAGTTTCTCTCTTTCTTTTTCGTCAGAGAAAATTTCTGAGATTTGAGCAAGGATCTGAAGATGTTCGTCCGTTGCTTCTTCGGGAACGAGCAGAAAAAAGAAGGCTTCGATTGGTTCGGATTCGGGACTGTTTTCGAGACGATCATTTAATCGAATAAACAGAGCCCGTGGCTGATCCAGGTCTTTCATCCGGCAGTGAGGTACCGCTAGTCCATAACCTAAATAAGTGGAACCTAAACGTTCACGTGCATTTAAACCGTCAAAAATTGCTTTTTTGTCCAGGTTGTAGAGCAGGCTTAAAGTCTGGGCTCCTAACTCAAGAATTCTTTTTTTACTTGAGGCAGATATACCCAGAAGAATATTTTCGGGTTTTAAAAGGGCACAAAGTTTAATCATTTTACGGACTCAATATGGTCGAACTTTATTCTAATTCATTGGCATCGTTTTCTTAGCGACGCAGGGGGCAAACCGAGTGCTTCTCTATATTTCGCAACGGTTCTGCGGGCCACTGTAAACCCCTTCTGCTCTAGGAGCTGAGAAAGTTTGGCATCAGACAAGGGCTTTAGTGGGTTTTCCCCGAGAATTATCTTCTTCAGCTCAGCTTTAATAGCCGAAGCCGAAACTTCTTCATCAGATTTTCCCGCGGTAAAGTGCGATGAAGAAAAAAAGTATTTCAGTTCAAAAGTTCCGCGGGAACAAATTAAATATTTCCCTGTTGTAATACGGGAGACGGTTGATTCGTGAATTCCTAACTCATCGGCGATTTCTCGAAGCACCAAAGGTTTGAGTTTTTCCGGGCCGGTTTCAAAGAAATCTCTCTGCCGATTAACAATGAGTTCGGAAACGTTAAGCAATGTGGTTTGTCTTTGCTCAACGCTTTTAATAAATTGACGGGCTTCTTCTAAACGCCCTTGCCAAATTTTGGTGTCTCTTTCAGTTTGCGTGCTGGAAAAAGCATCTGCATACATTCGGTTCAGAGAAATTTTTGGAGCATTTCGAATTAGTTTCGGTTTCCACTCCCCTTTGACCTTTTCAACTTTGATTTCGGGGAGAACAAAATTGATCTCAGGGTTAGAAAATCGAGAAGTTGGCCGAGGGTCAAGATGCGAAATAACATACAAAGCTTCTTCGAGCTCCTGTTCATTGCAGTCTAAGGTCTTCTTTAGCTTCTCTAGCTGACGTTTTGCGACCTGTTCAAGATGGCTTTCAATGATGCGAAGAGCTAAATCAGCCGTGTTTTTTTCAATCTCTTTGCGAAGCAGAAGGCCGTTGATTTGAAGAGAAAGTACTTCCAGGCAATCTTTTGCTCCTATACCGGCAGGATCAAAGGTCTGAAGAAGATGGAGAGAATTTTTCCAATCTTCGAGCGAAAAATTGTTCTCTGCCGGAAAAGAGTCTTTGATTCCTTCAATACTTTCTGTCAGCAGTCCTCGGGAATCTAAGGCGCCGATAATCCATTGAACTCTCAGACTTTCCTCAAGAGTGATTTTTAAGCAGGACAGCTGTTCCAGAAGATAGGAGGTCAGAGACTGAGGAGCCTCTTCCCAATCCCAATCTTCCTCTTCAACCTCGGCTCGAAATCCGGACTCCCAAAGCAGTTCTCCTTTGTCTTCCCTTTCTGCTTCTTGTTCCTCGGAGGAACTTTCTTCTGCCGTAAGAAAAGGATTTTCTTGGAGCTGAGTGGAAATCTCCTGGATAAGTTCCTGCGTAGGCAGCTGAAGAATCTTTAAAGCCTGCTGCAACTGCGGAGTTAGCGCAAGTTTTTGAGTCTGCTTTAAAGATAGACCGATCTGCATGATTTACATACGGAAATTCTTGCCTAAGTAAGCTTTACGGACAAGTTCGTTTTCGATAATGGCTTCAGGTTTGCCGGAGGCTAAGACGGTGCCGTCGCTGATAATGTAAGCGTGATCGCATATGCCCAAAGTTTCACGGACGTTATGGTCAGTGATAAGAACGCCAATGCCTCTTTCTTTGAGGAAGTGGACGATTCTCTGAATTTCAATAACGGCAATTGGGTCGACACCGGCAAAAGGTTCATCCAGCAGAATAAAGCGCGGTCTAGCTGCCAAAGCACGGGCAATTTCCGTTCTTCTTCTTTCACCTCCGGAAACAGTGGAAGCAATACTCTTGCGGATGTTAACAATCTGAAGTTCATTGAGAAGCTTTTCTAATTCTTCTTTAATTTCCTTAGAACTCAGCTTGGAACCGTCCGGATTGACTTGAAGTTCCAAAATAGCCTGGATGTTTTCTTCCACAGTTAGTGAACGGAATACGCTGTTTTCCTGAGGAAGATATGTCACCCCGAGTCTGGATCTCTTATAAATCGGCAAATGCTGAATAGACTTGCCGTTTAAGAGGATAGAACCGCCATTGGTAGAGACAAGACCGACAATCATGTAAAAGGTGGTGGTTTTGCCTGCGCCGTTCGGGCCCAAAAGTCCTACGACTTCACCGCTCTTAACGCTGATGGAGACGTCTTTAACAACAGTACGGTTGCCGTAAATCTTTTTTAAATTGACAGCTTCTAGGACACTGCGGGTGTCGTCATCTTTACGTTCTTCCGTCATTGAGTAATTCTCGTGTTACGTTCAAGTTCAACGCCTTTGGAGCGAGCTGGGCTGGCAGAAGAGTCTCTCGGAGTAATGACCGTGCTTACACGGCCGGCAGAACCGCGGGACTTGTCGCCGGTAATATCTGCGGTGGAGTTTGTCATGTTGTAGACAATGCGGACACCGCGGCTGCGATCTTTGAGTACTCCGTTTTCTGTTCTGAAGACTTCGGCGTTGTTGGTGAGAATCAACTGATTAGATTTTTCGTTATAAGTAAGCTTATCTCCCTCTCCGTGCATCCATTCTTCTACCCCGGGCGTCTGCTGATCGCGTCTTTGTTTAAACCGGACCAGCTTCCCTTTTTCCGGGGTCATAACAGCATGACGGAAGCCTTGAGGGTCAACGGACAAGACAAGCTTAGCACCATGAATCTCTAAAGTGCCTTGGTGAACTGCCACGTTGCCTGTGTAGATAGCCACTTGCTTAACATCGTCCCCATCGAACTTGTCAGAGAATATCTGTACGGGTTTGTCAGAGTCTCCCGATTCTGCAAAAGATATCATCGGGAGCATTAGAGTTAGGGCTACGGCAAAACTAATACGCTGGAAGTTCATTTTAGTGGCTTTATATAGTTGTCCAATTCTCGTAAATCTTGTCTATTGTAATTTCTTTTTGAAAAGTTGGTAGAAAAGACTTCTCTCGATTTGTTGTTGCAGATATGAACCGGCAAGAGTTACTGAGCGTTTCCCGAAGTTTGGGTTTCGTTCTTATTCAGACCGGATTGAATAGAGCGGGGCATAAATTCACTTTGAACCCTGGAACGCAGTTTGAAAGTACGTTCAACATTGTCAAAGTCCATTCCGATGCCTCTGGAGACGTCGCTTCCTCTGGTCAGAGTGACCGGTTTGTCAGAAGAGTAAACATCTTCATCCGGGTAGGCGTCAAGCTGGCTTGTTTCTAATCGGCTCGCAGGCTTGTCGCCGTGTGCCTGCTGACGGATGTCAACATTGTTATAGAAATGAAGTGTTTCTCCGCCGGAGACCATTTCCCCGGAATCAGAACGGGCCGTTACCTGAGGCTCGTTTGGGTTGAGGGAGTAGTACTCGGGAAATTCAGCTGTGGCATGGCCGTCAGAATAGTGATCTATTCTTTTAGCAAATACTTTATAAGAAGCTCCCCCGGATTTATCAAATTTGGTCACCGTAATATCGTGAGCGATAAAGTCCGGAGAATTTAGATCGGAGAGATGCCCTTGGCCTTCCATTTCTGCTTTAACGGAATACCAATAGCTCATGCCTACCAAGGTAAGCAGGAGTGCGACAGCGATGATGGAAGTAAGACGATCTCTCATTAACTAGATTTCAATCCCAAAGCGTTTTTGAACAACGGAAGCAAACTTATCCTGTGAGTTTAGAATAAATTCGGCTAATTCGCGAACTGCCCCTCTGCCGCCCGGATATTTGGAGACCCAAGTCGCTTTCGATAACGCGATTGGAGCGGCATCACACGGAGCGCATGCTAAACCGACTAACGGGAACAAGCAAAGGTCCGGAATATCGTCGCCCATGTAGGCAACATTTTGCGGTTCAACATTGGCTTGGATGCAAATGTTGGTAAACCCGACCCGTTTGTCTTTCTCGCCCTGCATGACGAGCTTGATGCCGAGCTCTCTTGCTCTTTCTTCGACGATATCGGAAGTGCGGCCGGTACAAATAGCCACCGCAATGCCGGCGTCTTGAAGAAATTTAATTCCCAATCCGTCACGTACAAAGAAAGATTTAAAAAGCTCTCCGTCTCCGCTGATATTGATGCAGCCGTCGCTCAAGACGCCGTCGACATCAAGAATAACTAGCTTTACCTGTTTAGCAATTTCTTGGATTTCCATTAGATCACCTTTGCAGTCATGAGATCGTGAATATGGAGGGCGCCGATAAGCTTGTTGTCTTTATCTACAACCAGAAGTTGGTTGCGCAGGGTTGTTTCAAGGACTTTGGCTGCTTCCATTGCCAAAGCATCTGCGGTTGTTGTAGACGGATGTTTAGTCATCACTGAGGCGATAGAGATTGGACGAATATCGCCGACTTTTTCAATGAGTCTTCTTAAGTCGCCTTCAGTGAAGATTCCGACGACTTCATTGGCATCATTGGTGATGGCAGTCATGCCAATCTTCTTGCGCGTAATTTCTTTTACCGCATCGAGGACGGAGGCACTGTCTTTAACTACCGGAAGATCGTCTCCCGTTCTCATCACATCCTTGACGTGTGTGAGTAATCGGCGTCCCAAAGCTCCGCCCGGATGAGATCTTGCAAAATCTTCCGGTCCGAAGCCTTTAGCGTCTAAGCAGGCAACGGCTAAGGCATCCCCGAGAGCCAAGGTTACGGTAGTGGAGGAGGTAGGTGCTAAATTCAGAGGACAGGCTTCACGTTCAACATGAATATTCAGGTTAACCGTGGCATGATTGGCTAACGGATTTGAATCGGAACCGGTAATGGCGATGATTGGAGTGCCCTCTCGAACAATCGTCGGAACAATCGCCAAAAGTTCCGAACTCGAACCTGAGTACGAAATAGCAATGACAACATCTTCTTTGGTGATCATTCCCAAGTCGCCGTGGGCGGCTTCAGCGGCATGAACAAAAAATGCCGGTGTACCGGTGGAGGCTAGAGTCGCAGCAATCTTGCGGGCAATATGGCCGCTCTTGCCGACCCCGCTGACAACGACGCGCCCCTTACAGGCTAAGAGGATTTGAACAGCTTTAATGAAGTTTTCATTGAGAGTGTCGGATAGATGGCAGATGGCTTGAGCTTCAGCTTGAAGAACTGCTTTGCCGAGTTCGAAGATCCCTTTTGTTGAAGAGGTTCCGTTCATTTTTGTTTCGCAAAAAATAGGTTAAGGATGAATTATAGTCGGGAGGAAAAGAAGTCTCCTTAGGAGCCTCTTAACTTGGTAAAAAAACTTGAAAACTGAAGCTCGCTTTTTGCGCTTGCGCATAAACAAAAAGCCTGTCAAAACTGTGTTCCGGTGCCGTGTCAAAAGACAATCAATGATTGAGAATTTTTGCTAAGAAAGCCTGTGCCCTCTCGCTTCGTGGAGTAGAGAAGAATTCTTCTTTCGGAGCTTCTTCAACAATTTCACCCGCATCCATGAAAACGACTTTATCTGCAACTTTACGTGCAAAACCCATTTCATGGGTGACTACCATCATGGTCATGCCTTCTTTTGCCAGTTCAACCATAACATCCAACACTTCGTTAATCATTTCCGGGTCGAGAGCGGAAGTCGGTTCGTCAAAGAGCATGCAGATCGGATCCATTGCTAGAGCTCGAGCAATGGCGACTCGCTGCTGCTGACCACCGGACAGCTGCATTGGAAATTTATAGGCGTGCTTGGCGAGACCGACCCGATCAAGCAGTTTTAATCCTCTTTCAATGGCTTCATCACGAGTTCTTTTCAGAACCTTCATTTGCGCAAGAGTAAGGTTGTCGCAAATGGTCAAATGGGGAAAGAGTTCGAAATGTTGGAAAACCATGCCGACGTGAGATCGAAGTTTAGGCAGATCAACACTAGGAGCACCGACATCGACTCCATTTACGAAAATGCTGCCGCTTTGGAACGGCTCAAGGGCGTTGACGGTCTTAATCAGAGTGGATTTTCCGGAGCCGGAAGGCCCGCAGATAACGACAACTTCGCCTTTTTCGACCGATGTGGAGCAATTGCGGAGAACCTGAAAGTCTCCGTACCACTTGCTGACATTTTTTATCTCGATCATAGGCATAGTCGCATTTCCCATCTAATTTAAATCTAGGTCTAAAGTATACATTTTGACTATCAATGAAGGCTAAAATCCAAAAGCTAAATTTTGGAGGACTTATGGCAGACAATTCAAATAAAAAAGACAATCAAGTTCCGTCACTTCCTGATTGCGATGTAACTTTCAGAGTGATGCCGATGCCGCCTGATACCAATCAGTATGGCGACGTTTTCGGCGGCTGGATTATGAGCCAGGTTGACTTGGCCGGAGCTTCCGTTGCAGCCCGCAGAGCACGCTGCAGATGCACGACCGTTGCGGTAACCAACTTCGTTTTCAAAGAGCCGGTATGGGTCGGTGACGTTGTCTCTTTCTACGGAAGAATCCTGAAAGTAGGCCGAACCTCCGTCACCGTTGACGTAGAAGTTTTTGCAGAAAGACTTCACAAAGACAATCATAAGATTGTGAAAGTGACCGAAGCTCAGCTGGTCTACGTAGCTATCGGACCGGACGGCAGACCGCAGCCGGTTGACAGGCCTGACGAGGAAAATACTGCGGTTCCGAACAGAGATGTTCTTCCTCATGTTCGTCAGCAGGTGCCTGACAAGAATTAATGAGCAAAAAATAGTTCAACAAATAGGCCGTAATCTCGATTGAGAAAACGGCCTAATTTCTTCCTGCTTCTACGGCTTAATCAAAATTTGGTTTTCTTTTTTCCATAAATGCGTTGAAGGCTTCTTTCATTTCTGCGCCGTCAACCAATTGGTCAAAAGTTTCCTGTTCAAGCTCTTTTTGTTCCTTTGTTCCCGATAAGTACGCTGCTTTCAAAAGACGTTTTGTAGCATTCAGTGCTTTAGGAGGAAGATTGCCTAAGCGGGTTGCTGCCAAGAAAGTCTGAGGAAGAACTTTGTCGTCTTCGAGGACATGATTGATGATGCCCATTGCAATCGCCTCGGAAGGACTGATAGGTTCAGACAGAAGAATCTTCTGTGCTGCAAGTTTGTATCCCGCACTCTTCACTGAGAGAAGGCTGATGCCGTATAGCGGTGTTTTACCGAGAGCAATATTCGGCAGGGCAAATAAGGCGTGTTCGCCGCAGAACACTAAATCGCAGTGATAAAGAAGCGCGACGCCTTCAGCGACGGCAGGACCTGTCACAGCCGCTAGTATCGGTTTCTCGACATAGTCCAATGCATCGATCACTTCCTGGAAGGCTTTTAGGATTTCTTGGGGTTTGTTGAGCATCTCATCAATGTCTAGACCGGCGCAGAACACATTCGTTTCACCTGAAATGACAATCGATCGAACGGCATTGTCTTCGTTGCATTCCAAGAGCTGTTTTTTTAATTCATTGCACATCTCGATATCGAGAGTGTTTCTTTTGGCCGGGCGCTGGATAGAGAGTCGAGCGGTCTTGTCTTCAATTGTAGTAACAACAGGCATTTTTTAACTCCACAATATTCTTTTTATTCTGAAGGTGTTTTAAAGGATGTAGTCTGAAAACTCACCATTATGGTCTTTAACAGCCGGCAATTGCGAGAAGAAAATATACGCGAAACTTCATTTTTGGTTGGGTTATCAGCAATTCAAAAAATATTTCTTGGTGGTAATCTCGAATAATGATGAAAAGAATTATTCGATATATCCCAGCGATCTTGTTGCTGCTTGCTCTTTCTTTTGTGCCTGCACACGCAGAAAAAGAGCCGGGAGCAGTTGTCTCCATTGGTTTGCTGGACTCTTTTAATCCGGAAGTGGAGCGGGAACTGATCCTGCCGACAGTGGAATATCTTAAGCAAAAATTCCCTCAGATTCGCTGGAGTTTAGTTCACCTTAATACATTGAAACCCGTGGCTTCCGTTGAACAGTCAAAAGCAGATTTTGTTTTTTCTTCGGCAGGAACCTTTCAAGAGCTTCATCAAGTTTTAGGCTACAACCACGTGGTTACCTCAAAAAGCGTGTTCTCAGATAATCCTTCCGAATCCGTCGGCAGCGTTTTTGTTGCACGGAAATTTCGCGACGATTTAAAAGACATTTCATCTCTGAAAGGAAAGGTAGCTGTTGCTTCTCAGCCTAATTCATTCGACGGATGGCTGATCGGTACTCACGAGATTGTCAAAGAGGGATTCGATCCGGATAATTTTTTCTCGAAAGTTATTTTTTCTCATTTCCAGTTTCCGGATTCTTTGGCAATTCTTGCGGCAGGAAAAGCCGATGTCGGGGTCTTTTCCGCATGCTTGCTAGAAAAGCTGGAGAAGGAAGGTTTGGTAAGTACGGAAGATTTCAAAATCATTTCACCCAAAAGCAAGGAGTCTCTGAAGTGTTCTCACTCAACGGAACTGTACCCCGGAATCGTTTTGTCTACGGAAGAAAATACAGATCCGAAACTTGTTTGGGAAGTGACTTCGGCACTTCTTTCCATGCCGAGCATTAATAACAGCGAATGGACCATCAGCCAGAAGTTCTCTAAGGTTAACCAGCTTTATCAGGATCTCAAGATTGGGCCTTATTCTTATCTCAAGGAGCAGTCGCTCCCAGCACTTTGGCAGCGCTTTAAGAATGTGATTTTGATTGTTGCGGGCATCGTTCTCATCTTAATTATCAATGAGATTTACTTGCGTTCTGCCGTAGCTTGGAGAACTCGTCAGCTCAAAGCAGCCCTCAAAGAAAAAATCAGAGCTGAAAGAGATGCAAGGGAAAAAGGGAAACAATTGGCTCAAATGGAAAAATTCGGCGTAATTTCTCAAATGTCAGGAATGTTGGCTCATGAGCTCCAGCAGCCGTTGTTGGCAATCGGTAATTTCACAAGTGGCCTGAAGATGTACATGAATAAACAGGAAAGGCTGGATAAGGTAAGCTCGGAGGCTATACAACACATCGAGAAAAACACAAAACGAATAGCCGATATTGTCGGCCGAGTTCGATCCTACGCTAAAAATAAAAGAGGGCAGTTTGAACTAGTAGATTTAGCTGAAATCGCTAAGAGAGCGTTGACTAGCGCGAAGGGTTCGGCATTTGCTGATATTCCGATCCGGCTGAAGGTTCCTGTCAAGGCTGAAGTGTACGGCCAGCCTCTTGAGCTGGAGCTGATTATGGTCAATTTGTTGAAAAACGCTTGCTCTGAGGTGAAAAAAGTCAAAGATCCGCAGATTGTTTTGTCTATCGAAGATGAAGGGAAGTGCTGGAGGGTGAGCGTTAGAGACAACGGACCGAAACTTTCTCCAAAAGAATTTCTTAGACTTAGGCAGATGGGCGACAGCGTTAAAGATGACGGGCTGGGGATTGGATTATCGTTGGTTCGAGGCCTATGCGATTCTCATGGTGCCTCTTTGAGTTTCAGTCAAATAGAACCGCAGGGAATTTGCGCTGCGTTTGTAATAGAAAAAAGGAGTGATGATGGAGCCGATCGTAAGAATAATAGATGATGACGAAGAGGCACGAGAATCCACTGCCTTTCTTCTGACAATGGCCGGATGGTGTACGCAGACTTATGAGAGCGCCCAGAGTTTTTTAGACAACGATGATGTTTCGGTACCGGGCTGTATTTTGCTGGATATACGGATGCCGGGAATGACCGGAATGGAACTCCAGTTAAAGCTGAGCGAAGAACACGTAGAGCTTCCGGTTATCTTTTTGTCCGGCCACGGAGATATGTCGATGGCGATTCATGCCTTCCGCAGAGGAGCTGCAGATTTCTTGGAGAAGAATGTCACTTCCGAGGAACTGCAGGCAGCCGTGAAGAAGGCCGTAACTGCATCAATGAAGAACTTTACGTCTAATTGCGAGAAGAAAAAACTTCTTGAACTTTATGAAAGCCTCACTCCGCGGGAAAAGCAAGTCTGTGTCGGGGTGGCTCAAGGAAAACTCAACAAGGTAATTGCTTACGAATTGGATATTGCGGAAAGAACCGTGAAGATGCACAGAAGCCATTTGTTGGAAAAATTAGAGGTTAAAAGCCCGGTGGAGCTGGCATTCTTGTTGAAGAGCATAGGAGTGTTGGATGCTGAATAGGCGAAGATTTACTCATTTGGCTTTGGTTTTGCCGACTATTCTGTCCTCTCCCGCAGTACTAGCCAAAAGACTAAAGAAAACCAATAGCGTTATCGTGATCGGGGGAGGCGCTGCCGGGCTTGCAGCTGCGATCTCGGCAAAAGAACATGGCGCTGCAAGAGTAACAGTTCTCGAAAAGGCCTGTTTTCTGGGAGGTCATACGGCTTTTGCCGGCGGTTCCGTAAACTTTGTTGATCCGGGAAGACAGAAGAAAATGGGTATCAATGACTCAGAGGAGTTATGGCAAAAGCAAATCATTGAAACCGGAGGCGGGATTAATGATGCTGAACTGGTTAGAACATTAGTCTCTTCTGCAACTGAAACCGGAAAATGGTTGGAAGACATGGGAGTGAAGTGGCTTCCGATGGTGTATGAAGCCTGGTCGGGAAAGTTTCCCCGCGCTCATCAAATTGCCGGGAAAAGATGCGGGATGGAATACATTCGCTGTCTCGCAAAAAGAGCAAAGCAGTTGGGTGTGCAAATCAGCTTGAATGCCGAAGTAATCTCTCTTGATTGCCAAAAGAAAGGCGGCTGCAAGGTGACCTACAAGAAAAATGGTCGGCCACTTCCTTTGATGTCCGATGCGGTAGTTCTGGCTACCGGCGGTTTCTCTGCAAATCAAAATATGAGAATGCTTTATGACCGGCGTCTTGACGAGACCGTCGGAACCACGCTTAGTGCTTTTAATTTCACCTATGACGGATCCACGGGCGAGGGCATCCAAATGGCTCAGGCTCTCGGAGCAGCAGTTCGGGACATGGAGTATATGCAGTTGATTCCGTTGAACGGAGGGCGCCTGCTGGACTATTCGGGCGGCGAAATTTTTGTTGATTCTTCGGGTAAAAGATTTATTGATGAAGCAAGTGAGGTTAGATATATTGCCGATGCGTTCTTAAAGCTTCCGGATAAGACGATGTGGGTCATTACCGACTCGACAACCCGAAAAAATTCATCTTTTGAACAAAAACTGATGACTGGGGTCGTGCAGGAAGCTGATTCCGTCCGAGAAATGGCCAAAGCCATGAATGTGCCTGCCTCCGTGCTGCAGGCTACTTTGGACGAGTATAACGAGAGCATTCTCAAAGCCAATGCGGGAGAAGAGAAGAATATTGTTAAACAGCCTCTGTTGACTCCGCCTTTCTACTTCGGAAAGGAAAGATTTGATTTGCATTTTTGCTGCGGCGGATTGGCTATTAACAGCAAAGGACAAGTTCTTCGGACCGACGGCCAGCCGGTGCCCAGACTGTATGCGGCAGGGGAGTGCACGGGCGGCATTCACGGGAAAGACAGGCTCGGAGGAGACTCATTAATCAGCTGTTTTGTTTTTGGAAGAATTTCCGGAGCGTCGGCTGCAAATACCAAAATCTAGTATGCACCTTGGTGCATATGCACTAACGGACATTTCGAGAAAAAGACCCGGTCTTTAAGCTTCTACTTAACAAAGAAACCCAAATTAACCCAATAGGAGCTTAAAGATGAAGAAAACATTGGTTGCATTATTCGTAACAGGGTACGTCGGAATCGCATTTGCCGATCAAGTCGTTGATACTGATATCGTTGTCGTCGGTGCCGGCGGTGCAGGTTTTTCTGCAGCCGTTGCAGCAGCTGAAGCAGGTGCAAAGAACATCGTTTTGTTGGAAAAGAATCCGGTTGTCGGCGGCCATACCGTCATTTCCGGCGGTTCCGTTAATGCTGTTGACACCAAGCGTCAAAAGGCCATGGGCATCGAAGACAGCGCCGATAAGATGGCTGCCCAGACATTGAAAGCCGGTGACTATCGTGCTGACCCGGCCTTGGTTAAGACTTTAGCCGATAACTCCGAAGCAGCAATCAACTGGATGGAAGGTCTTGGTGTTCAATGGAATCCTCGCGTATTCGAAGCTTGGGGCGGCTTGTTTGCCAGATCTCACAACTCCGGAGATAAGAATGCCGGACATGACTACATCCGCGTTTTGAACAAAGCCGCTAAAGCTCACGGTGTACAGATTAAAACCAACACAAAGGCTGTTGAGCTTCTTCGCAAAGACGACCAATCTCCGGTTACAGGCGTAGTCGCTCAGGCTAAGAACGGCGAAAAAATTACATACAACGCTAAGGCAGTGGTTCTCGCAACCGGTGGCTTTACAGCTAACGTCCCGATGCGTATGCGCTATGACCGTCGTCTCGACGCCAGCTTCAAGACAACAGCTAATCCGACAGGTAAAGGATTTGACGGTTCTACGGGTGACGGTATCAACATGGCAACTAAAGTTGGAGCCGACACAGACGGTATGAACTACATCCAGCTTATTCCATTTGTCGGCGGCCGCGTTATTGACTATGTGGGAGGGGACATCTTCGTTGATCCTCAAGGCAAACGCTTTGTAAACGAAGGCGGCCGCCGAGACGCAATTGCGGACGCAGTTCTTGCTCTCCCGGGACGCACTATGTGGGTTATTACCGACGACCAGTCTCTCAAAGGCGCCTCTTTGGAAACCAAACTGAAGAAAGGCATCGTATTTAAGGCTGACACCGTCGAAGAAATGGCCAAGAAGATGAATGTCGATCCGAAGGTTCTCCAACAGACACTCGATCGTTACAACGAATTCGCTGCTAAGAAAGAAGATCCGGATTTCGGTAAGACAACATTTACTCAGTTGATTAACAAACCTCCATACTATTTCGGAACTGAAACTCAGGACGTTCACTTCAGCTGCGGTGGTTTGAGAATTACTCCTCAGGCACAAGTTGTTGACGTTAACGGCAAGGTTATCCCGGGTCTTTATGCAGCAGGCGAAACTACCGGTGGCATCCACGGTACAAACCGTGCAGGCGGAAATGCCCTTATCGATAACTTTGTATTCGGAAGAATCGCCGGCCAACAGGCAGCGGCAACTGCAGCGAAGTAAGGTGGTCCTATGAAGTTCAGACTATTAATCCTATGCCTGTCATCCTTTCTGGTCTTGGCTCTGAACGCCAATGCAGCCGGAATAGCTGACAGCCACATGAAGAAGAGTATTCCCTGCACGTCTTGCCATAAGACAATGAAGGGTGGTGACGATGTCGAAAGGACTGATTGTTTGAAATGCCACAATGAGGAACAGCTCAAGGTTGCAGGTGAAAAAATCAAGCCTAAATTCGACAACCTTAATCCTCATAAGCCGCATTTCGAAGATTTGGCTTGTACAGAGTGTCACAAAGGTCATGCCGAGCAAGTTAACTTCTGTGCATCCTGCCACGGCAACCGTTAATCTCTAAATAGTTCTCCTTGGTTACGAGACACCTTCGGGTGTCTCGTTTTCGTCGTATAAGTTCTAATCGGAAGCCTCTTCAGGCAATTCCAGTGAGAAAAGATTAATGTGCGGATCAGCCTCATCTTCAGTTTGACTGTATCCTCGCTTTTGCATCATCTTGGACATGCCCCCGTTATCTTTGAGAACGTAGCCCACCAGTTCAGTCAAACCTCTTGAAAGAGCTTCTTCTTCCAAAGCAGCCATCAAAAACTTAGACAGTCCTTTTCTTTGGTAATTGTCTGCGATCGAAATGCCGAATTCTGCAGATTTACCGTTGGGAAGCAGCGAGAAGGTAGCTTCACCTACAACGGCAGGCCGTGTCTTGGAAGGCTCAGTCAGAATAATTGTGTAGGAGCGGTCAGGATCATTGGTCAAAGCTCTGGCAGCAATTTCTTCCGGCGTTGTACTTAGTCCATGGAAGCGCAGGCGCATGGAGCTCTCTGAAAGATTCGTGATGTAGTTTGTAAAACCTTCAATATCCGCCGGCTGAGCTTGTCTGAGCAACAATTCTCCGAAGTCTCCGGAAATTTTCTTCGCCGGCTTGGAAAGCACCGTCGGAAATACTAAATGTTCCGCTTTAGCAGAAGGTCTCAGCGGTTTGTCCCAAATAGCGGCATGGGCATCTAAAACAATGGCGGAGTCCGGGCCTACAAGAAGAGGATCAATTTCAATGGACTTCAGAGCCGGGATGGAAACAGCAGCCTGAGAAAGACGCAGAAGGGCAGTGCAGAGTAATTCTTTACTGACTTCAGGGAAGCCTTTGTAGGCTGAAAGCAGTTTACTGATTGAAGGGGCTTCTAAGAGTTGAAGGGCATCTGATTTTGAGATAGGAGCGAAGTTGAATTCTTCTTTGAATCCTAAATCGCCGTACAAGCCGCCTACCCCGATGTAAACAACGGGACCGAACTGTTTGGTGTTTCTCATTCCAACTTTCAGTTCTCTGGCGTAGGCATCGCTGAGGGTTCTCTGGATGGTAACGGCGAAATCTTCTTCGGGAATGTGGTTTTCCTCAGCTTTGGTTTGAAGTGCCTTATAGGCGTTTCTTAGTTCTTTTTCGTTGCGGATTCCGAGGATTACTCCGCCGATGTCGCTCTTAGAAAGGATTCCGTCACTGCGGATCTTTAAGGCAACAGGAAAGCCGAGTGCTTTCGAGGCTTCAATAGTTTCACCTAGAGAGCCGGCATACAAAGAAGCTGTTGTTTCAAAGCCGATACTGGCTAGGAGACGCTTAGTTTCTTCGTCATAGAGAATATTTCTATCTTCTTTTTTAGCTTGCTGGATAATCTTTCTGGCACCGGCAAAGTTTCTATCCGACAGAGACTGTGGGGGCACGGATAATGCGCTCTGATTTTTTCTAAAGTTAAAGAATTTTTCTGTCAACGAAACCGATAGGCAAGCATTCTTTATTCCTTCCAAAGCAAGAATGCCGTTGTTGAGTAAATACTTGATTGCCGGCTCAATTTCGTGAGATCCAAGCCATGCTGTGATAACCGGCTTTGATGCTTGTTTAATGATGGGCGCAATGGCTTTTGCAATATCTACCGGAGAAATTAAAGGATTAGAAACAAAAGCCAAGAGAACGCCCGAGCAGTTTTCTTGCTTTAAAGAAAAATCCAAAATCTGAGAAATGGTTTTCGGTGAGGCATCTACACCGACATTAATTGGGTTTGCAAACGGAAAAAGTACTTTAAATTTCGTGCTGAGAACTTCCGCAGCTTCAGGAGAAATTACTGCCGGCACGATCCCGTAGGCGCCCATGGTATCTGCAACCAACGTGTCCAGTCCTTTGCTGTTGACGATGCAGTATAGGGCTCCGTCAAAGAATGCTTTCCTTAAAGAGAATGCCTGGATTGCGTAAGACAAGTCATAGATGGAGTCCAAGAGGAGGGCGCCCGAACGTTTTAGGGCTTTTTCGATTACATCGTGATGATCTTGCGGTCGACCGTTGTTGTTAATGACGATGTCGCCCGAGAGTGCTGATTTCCCGCCTTTAAGCAGAATGACCGGTTTCTTCTTCGCTGCCAGACGAATGGCCGAGAGCATTCTTCTCGGATCTTTAAAGTTTTCAACGTAAAGAACAATGCACTGTGTCTGATTATCTTGAGCTAATAAGTCAATGTAGTCTGCTGTCGTTAATGAATATTCCAGTCCCGGATCGATAACGTAAGAGAAGCCTCCTTTACAGCTGGAGGCAATATTAATGATCGTGTGCACGAGTCCTGGAGACTGACTGATAAGGCCGATATTGCCGGCCATCGGCATATGAGGAAGGAAGGAGACGTTTAGTGCGGCAGGAGGGTATAAGTAACCGAGGGACTGAGGACCGACGATGTACATTCCGGCCTTTTTGCACTCGTCAAGTTTGTTATAAAAATCTTCCGTGAGTTCTGTTTTCGGGAAGCCTCCGCAAAGAAGTACGGCTTTGACTTTATTCTCTAACGCAGCGGTAAGGATTTTGACGTAATGCTCCGGAGGACAAACAATGACGACTAAGTCCAGGCTCTGCTTAACGGCACTCAGCGTGGGATAGCATTTATAAGTTCCCAGAGTTTTGTATTTCGGGTTGATTGCAAATAGGTCGGCAGCTCCGTGCCCTGCAGTCAGATGCTCCCACATCGTTGTCCCAAGGCTTCCGGCTTTCTCACTGGCTCCCACAACAGCGATGCTTTTAGGATTGAATAGAACGTTCAAATAATGCCTAAAGTCCATTTTGTTTGCCTTTCAAACTTCCACCTTGGGAAGTTTAAACGAGCAGAGGAGAAGATTTGAACAATATGATGCTAACAGCCAAGATAGAGGAACATCTTTCAAATATCTGGTTTGAAATGAGTAAGATTCCAAAAGCAATATCAGAATAAGTGGTAAAAATGAAAAAAGACGAAGAGAAGTATTGGAAAAAGCCCGACGGCTCCTTAGTGTCTTGTACTGAAAAAGTAAAAGTTTTGAATGAGAATTATGACGAGATCAAGCATCTTCTCCAGGATGCTATCGATGATGCAGTCTTAATGGGTTGTTCCGAAGAAAATGTTAAAAAGATTTATCTGGACCTGCTTAACTCCACAAAAGCAGCTTATCCGGAGATCAAATAGGTGAAGATTATGACGAAATACCTCAACTCTTTGAAAACCGTAGCATTGGCTTTTATATTTGGGCTGCTTGCAGCGTGTGCGCATCCTGATTCAGTGGGCTTAGGAACTTCCTATGATTCCGTAATGGATAAGCTCGGAGCTCCGGATTCAAGAATAGTTCTTCCTGATGGGTCTCTTCGGGTGGTTTACTCCCTGCAGCCAATGGGCCAGCAGTCCTATGTCATGATTTTTAATAAAGAAGGGCATTTAATTTTCAAAGAGAATCTTCTTCAGCAGAAGTATTTCAATGAAATCAAACCCAAGGTAATGAACGAGCAGGATATCTACAACATGTTCGGACATCCTTGCGAAAAGTGGACTTACGCACTATCGGGCGAACATACCTATATGTACCGCTTTCAAGATGGCGGCATGGACTGGGCTTTATGGGTTGACTTTGACAATAAGACAAATGAAGTTCTCAGATATGTCATCAGCATTGATCCTTGGACGCAAAGAGACGGGGATGACGATAAAAATATCTAAGTTTGGGTATTTTTGCGCCTCTTCTTTTTACTAAGCAATTAAATGTCTGTTCCTCAACGGCACAAATTCGGCTTTAAAGCGTGGCTGCCAACTATTGGGTTAGCTTTTGCCGCTTTTGTATTCAATACTTCGGAATTCCTCCCGGTTGGTCTTCTTCCTAATATCGCAGAAAGCCTGCATGAGACGACATCTCAAACCGGCTTAATTATTACTGTCTATGCGTGGGTAGTAGCTTTGATGTCGCTTCCTTTGACGGTGATGACGGCAAAGTTGGAAAGACGAAAGCTGTTATTGGCGCTGCTTGTTCTTTTTGCGGCAAGTCACTTCATTGTTTTGTGGGCTGATACTTTTGTGAAATTGATGGGCGCGCGAATTTGCGTTGCGTTCACACATTCCATTTTCTGGTCCATCATGACGCCGCTAGCGGCGAGAACAGCGCCGTTCGGCAAACAATCTTTGGGATTGGCGGCGGTTATGGGCGGCAGTATCGTTGCTACAGTTCTTGGTGTGCCTATCGGTACGAGATTAGGACAAGAAGTTGGCTGGCAAGGCGCTTTCTTTATTGTCGGTATCGCTGCTCTTATCGTTTTAGTACTTATCTATTTCGTGCTTCCGATTTGTCAGAGTGATAGGGCCGGATCTCTGAAGAGCCTGCCTGTTCTCTTTAGACGTCCTCCGATTGTTCAGCTGTATCTTCTGACCGTTACCGTCGTTTTAGGACAGTTTACGGCTTATTCCTTTATTGCCCCGATTCTGATGAATATCGGGGGCGTCAGTGAATCAACCACCGTTGTTGCGTTGTTTGTTTATGGTATTTCCGGAATTTTAGGAACGGTAATCGGCTCCAAGTTTGTCGATAAACATACCTCAGCGGCTCTTGTCATTCCTCTTTTCATCGTGACATGCTCTTTAGCCTCCATTACGATGCTTGCTCCTCACTGGAACGCTTTCTTGGTCATGGCAGTTTTCTGGGGTGCAAGTACCACTGCGGTCATCCTGGCATTTCAAACGATTCTGCTGCGTTATGCGAAGGATGCCGCAGACGTTGCCACAGCACTTTTCAGCGGAATCTTTAATATTGGTATCGGCGGAGGCGCCTTCTTGGGAAGTCATCTTTCCGTTGCATTCGGTTTTTCTTCGCTTGGATATGCCGGAGCGGGATTGGTTGGTATTTGTTTGCTCGGTTGTCTTATTTTGTGGATCACAAAGGGAAACGCGATACTCGGTGGACAAGAAAAGGTGTAGCTATCACATGCTTCAGCTAAAACAAAAACGCGGCCGAGGCCGCGTTTTGTGCAGAAGCTAATCAGATACTAGTCATGCTTGTGTTCGTTGCGAAGACGAATGTGAAGTTCTCTGAGCTGCTTCTCATCAACCGGAGAAGGAGCCTGTGTGAGCAAGCACTGTGCACGCTGTGTCTTCGGGAAGGCGATGACGTCGCGGATGGAGTCTGCACCGGTCATCATGGTAACGATACGGTCGAGACCGAAAGCGATACCGCCGTGCGGAGGAGCACCGAACTGGAGAGCGTCAAGCAGGAAGCCGAACTTCTGTCTGGCTTCTTCCGGACCAATCTTCAATGCATTAAAGACTTTGCTCTGGACGTCTGCTTTGTGGATACGGATAGAACCGCCGCCAATTTCCCAGCCGTTAAGAACCATATCGTATGCTTTGGCTAAGCAATGTTCAGGATCGGTAACCAATTCGTCTTCATGGCCGTCTTTCGGGCTTGTGAACGGATGGTGGCAAGCAACCCAACGATCTTCTTCTTCATCGAATTCGAACATCGGGAAGTCGATGACCCAAAGAGGTTTCCAGCCTTCTTCGAACAAACCGTGAGATTTACCGAAGTCGCTGTGACCGATCTTGAGGCGCAGTGCACCGAGAGAGTCAAAAACGATCTTCTTACGGTCAGCACCGAAGAAAATAACGTCGCCGTCTTCAGCACCGGTTCTGTTGAGAATCTCAGTAAGAACTTCATCGCTCAAGTTCTTAACGATCGGGCTCTGGAGACCGTCTCTGCCCTTGGCTTTTTCGTTGACCTTAATGTAGGCCAAGCCTTTGGCTCCGTAAATCTTGACAAAGTCTGTGTAGGAGTCGATTTCGCTGCGCGGCATCTGAGCACCTTGCGGAACTCTCAAAGCCATGACGCGGCCGTCAGACAATTCTGTAGCGGACTTGAATACCTTGAAGTCGACATTTGTCATCAAGTCTGTGAGCTCTGTGAGCTGAAGCTTGACTCTCAAGTCAGGTTTGTCGGAACCGTACTTGTTCATGGCGTCTGCATAAACCATGATTGGGAACGGATCAACTAAGTCAACATTAATGGTTTCTTTGAATACGTGACGAACCAAATTTTCCATAATGTCGCGGATTTCCTGCTCGTTAAGGAAGCTGGTTTCGATATCAACCTGTGTGAATTCAGGCTGTCTGTCGGCACGTAAGTCTTCGTCGCGGAAGCATTTGACGATTTGATAGTATCTGTCAAAGCCTGCGCACATCAGCATCTGCTTGAAGAGCTGAGGAGACTGCGGCAAAGCATAGAAGTGGCCGTCGTGAACACGAGACGGGACCAAGTAGTCGCGGGCACCTTCCGGGGTGCTCTTTGTCAGCATCGGAGTTTCGATGTCGATGAATCCGAGTTCGTCCAAATGACGGCGGAAAGCCATGGCTGCTTTGTAGCGCAGCTTCATGTTGCGCTGCATCGGAAGACGTCTCAAGTCCAAAACACGGTATGTTAAACGAGTTGTTTCGGAGAGGTTTTCGTCGTCTAAAAGGAACGGAGGTGTGGCTGAAGGATTCAAAATCTTCATTTCTTGAGCAAGCACTTCAACGCCGCCGGAAATCAGATTGTCATTACGAGTGCCTTCAGGACGCGGTCTGACAAGACCTTTCACTTCAATAACATATTCATTACGGACTTTGTCAGCCGTTTCAAACACGTCGGGACGGTCCGGATCACAAACCACCTGAACAAGACCTTCTCTGTCGCGAAGGTCGATAAAGATAACACCGCCGTGGTCGCGGCGACGATGGGCCCAACCGTACAGGGTTACGGTTTTACCGATGAACTTGTCATCAATAAGGCCTGCATATTCTGTGCGCATGAAGTACTCCGCAAAAATTAGACCCCTACTAAGGAGTCTTTATAGTGTCAATCCGATATATTCTAAATTAACTGATAGTTAAGTTCCAAATTCGGCTCAGGTTATTTTGCGAGAGCACTTCTTTGGACTAACTACTTGCTTTCAGAGGATTTGTTTTCGTTTGCGTGTGAAGCGGGAAGAGCGGCTGAAGAGCCTCCCTTGAAATCAGTCGCATACCAACCTTTGCCCTTCAGTTCGAATCCGGGAGCAGAGAGCTGCTTGACCAATGTTTCTTTCCCGCAATGCGGACAATGAGTCAGCGGAGCGTCAGACATTTTTTGCAGTGCGTCTTTTGTATATCCGCAGTTAGAACACTTGTAAGCGTAAATTGGCATTTCAAAAAAAATGATTAAGTCTCAAAGGTGAAACATTATAGTTTTTTGAAAGTACTCCTATTGAAAACCTCAGAATGTTTTGAGCAAAAAGAAAAGCCGCATCGTCTGCGGCTCTTCTTCGAAATGAGTGTCAATTAATCAAAGATTAATCGTCTTCATCCTTACGCTGGAAGTTAGCAGCCAATTCCATCTGTTTCTGGACAGGAACCGGAGCGTATCCGGAAAGTCCCATGGAGTAGCTGCCTGCGCCTTGAGTGATGGCATTCAGACGTGCTGCATAGCCGTCGAGCTCAGCCAAAGGAACAACGCCGGAAATAATCATCATGCCGCCTGCCATATTGGCTGTGCCTGTAACCTGACCGCGTCTGCTTGCCAAGTCACCGGTGATGTCGCCGATGGCGCTGTCGGGAGCAACGATTTCAATATCGACGATTGGTTCAAGAAGAGTCGGTTTAGCTTTTGCAATGGCATCAAGCATAGCTTTGCGGCCTGCAGAAACGAAAGCAACTTCCTTGGAGTCAACCGGGTGGCTCTTACCGTCATAGACGACAACGCGGACATCGTGAACCGGGTAGCCGGCGACATAGCCGGAAGTTAAAGCTTCACGAACACCCTTTTCAACGGCTGGAATGAAGTTATAAGGAATAGCGCCGCCTTTGACTTCATCAACGAACTCAAAGCCTGTTCCTCTTTCTTTCGGTTCGATGCGCAGATAAACTTCACCGAACTGACCTGCACCGCCGGTTTGTTTCTTATGACGAGCGTGGCCTTCCGCACCTTGTGCAATAGTTTCACGGTATGGAATGCGAGGTGTGCGTGTGTTGACTTCGAGTTTGAACTGAGCGGCCATTCTTTCGAGAACGCTCTTCAAGTGCTGTGCGCTAATGCCGCGAAGAACGGTTTCATTCAAAGTAGTATCGTGCTCGAGTTCCAATGTTGGGTCTTCGGAAAGCATCTTGTTGAGAATGTCAGACAATCTGCCTTCGTCGCCGCGGCGTGCCGGGGCAATGGCCAAGCCATACATCGGTTTCGGGAAGTTTAGCGGTTTCATGCGGATGTTGTCATGATCATGGGAGGCATGAATGACGCTGTCGAAAACCAATTCATCGATCTTGGAAATAACGCCGATGTCGCCCGGAACCAGTTCACGGACTTCTGTAGTTTCCTTACCCTGAAGAATCATCGGGTGAGAAACTTTGATAGCTTTCTTGTTGTCGCCTACGAAGAGCAAATCATCACGGCGCATTGTGCCCTGATGAATTCTGAATACGCCGACTTTGCCGATGTACGGGTCGTTAACGACTTTGAATACATGGGCAACCAACGGAAGTTCCGGATCAGGAATTAATTTGATGTCGTTGCCTTCACCATCTGTAAACAACGGATCGTTACTTTCAGCAGGGTTCGGGAGATGGCGAACCATAACGTTAATCAGATCGTCAACACCGGCGCCTGTCTTGCCGGAAACGAAGCAGATTGGAATGATGTGGCCTTCACGAAGTGCTTGAGTCAATGGACCGTGAAGAGTAGAAGGATCTGCATTGCCTTCTTCCAAATATTTTTCCATGGCTTCATCATCTACTTCAACAACCTGTTCGATGAATTGACGGTGTACTTCTCCAACGCTGAGGAAATCCGCTTCGCCGTGATCTTTAGCAAAGCAGTCGATAACGCGTGCTCCGTTGTTTGCCGGGAGGTTAATCGGCATAACTTCATTACCGAAGGCTTCCTTCAATTCTTCGATGAGTTTCGGAAGATCGACGTGTTCTGCATCAATTTTGTTGACGATAAGGATTCTGTTGAGATTGCGTTCTTTTGCCCAGTCCATCATTCTGCGTGTCATGAGCTGGATGCCGGCTGTGGCGTCAACAACAATGGCTGCCGTTTTGACAGCATCGAGAGAGCCGAGAGCCTGCCCGACGAAATCAGGGTATCCCGGGGTATCAATCATATGAACGCGGACTTCCGTCCCATCTTCTTTATCGGCTTCGAAGTGTGTGCAGGCTGCTCTCAAGGAGTGCTGAACGGCTTTTTCAAGTGGGTCAGAATCGCATACTGTCGTTCCTCTTTCGACAGAGCCGCATGTAATGATCATTCCGCTCTTGGCAAGAATGCCTTCTGCCAACGTGGTTTTGCCTGAGCCGCCATGACCAAGTAATGCAACTGTTCGAAGATTTTCGGTTGAGAAGATGGGCATAATTACTCCCTAATATTTATGAAAATGCTAAAAATTATCTTTGGATTGTGTACCATGACTCAACGTTTGTCGAGAGGTATTTTTAAAATTTTTTAAATCTCTCTCAATAGGAGTCGAGTGCAATGCAAAAAAAGACCTACTGCGGAGATTGTTCTCCCGAAGAATTCCAGAAATTCGAACCATCTTTCAGACAGCTTATTAGCCTTGCTAATAAAGAAATTCTGCCGAGATTTTTATGCGGCATCGCGGTGTTAGAGAAGAGCGACCACACACCGGTTACTGCCGCAGACCGCGGAGCAGAGAAGGTGATGAGAGAGTGGCTCGAACAGGAGTATCCGCATCATGGAATTTACGGGGAAGAATTCGGAATTAAAGAACCGGTTGGTGATTATCCTCATTACCGCTGGATTCTGGACCCTATTGACGGAACTAAGAACTTCATCACAAATGCTTTTCAGTTCGGAACTTTGATTGCACTGGAAAAAGACAACGGAGATGGTTTTAAACCTTTGATCGGCGTTATTTCTCATCCGCAAGTCGGAGCTTGGCTTATCGGAGACGGGAAAAAAACGGTTCTGCATTTGTCCGATAATCAAGAAATTCCCTGCGAAGTGAGAAACACCACGGACCTTAGCCAGGCCACATTGCTCACTAGTTCTCACTGGACCACTCCCGAGCAGCACGGAACCAAAGTGATTCAAGACCTTATTGACCAAGTAAAACTTTATCGGACCTGGGGCGATTGCTTCGGTTATTTCGCCGTAGCTACCGGCGGTGCCGATATCATGCTGGACAATGAATTGAATTATTGGGATGTAGCAGCGGTTGTCCCTGTTATCGAAGGAGCTAAGGGTGTAATTTGCAGTACAAGCGGAGGAAATCCTCTTAAAGAGCTCTCTGCCGTGGCATCTAATCCGGGTTTGATTGACAAGGTCTTAGACGTTCTAAACAATAAGAACGGCTAGCCAGTTGGAGTTGACGTCAAAATTGCTCTCTGCTTCTTTTCTCAACCTGGGATAAGAAGCATTTTTTCTTTGATTTTCAATAGTAAAAATGCGTTGCATAGGAAACAACTATTTTCAATGTGAAAAACTTGGTTTCTTACTGATTCGGATTTAGTTGAGAAAATCATTTCAGGAATTAGATTAGAAGAAACCTATGATGCCCAGGATTTATCTACTTTCAGCCGCATGCTTAGCCGCTTTGTTGACAGGATGTGTGACTACTCCTGATTTCGAAATGAGCCCTGAGCAAAAATCTGTCATTCCTTCCCAATGGAATGCTCCTGCATTAAATCCGCATCTTTCTCAAGATACGGCCGATTGGTGGAGTTCTTGGGAAGAAGCAGAGCTTTCGGATTTGATTTCCCGTGCGATGTCGGCCAATACCTCCGTCAAAGAGGCTCAAGCTAATCTGAGATATGCCATGGCTGGCTTGACGGTAAGCGGATCAAATTTAGTTCCTAAAGTTAACGGGACCGGATCGGGCGGACGCAGTCACTTCAAACGTACAGGCGCTAACAGCTTTTCAATCGGAGTAAACGGAAGCTGGACTATCGATGCAGGCGGAAACTACGCAGATTATTTGGCGAGTAAAGCCGATCTAATGTCTGCGGATGCTTCTTTAGGAGATGTTCAAACAGCAATTGCCGCTCAAGTTGCCGCAGCCTATGTCAATCTTCGTCTAGCCCAAAGGCAAGTCTCCGTGGCCGAGCAGAACCTAAAAACTCAGAAAGAGGCTTTGGATATTGCCGATTGGAGATACCGCTCAGGTCTAGTAGATTCTACGGACGTTGATCAGGCTCGTACCTCTTTAGAGCAGACTCGCGCCAGTATTCCTTCTCATAAAGCCAATGTCGTAAGAAACCGAAATCTTTTGGCAAAACTGACTAGTCAAAAACCGGAAAGCATCGGAATTCTTCCCGTAAAGCAGATTCCGGTGCCGCCTAATAATCTCAGTCTAAGTATTCCGGCGGATACTTTGAGACATCGCCCGGATGTTAGAGCTGCGGAGGCAGATGTTATGGCCGCAATGGCTCGCCATACATCGGCAAGGTCCGCTTTATTCCCAAGCTTAACCATTAACGGAAGTTTGGGTTTGGCAGGCGTGACGGTTGGAATGTTGGGAGACCCCGGGACTCATAATTCTTCGATCTTGGGTTCTATCAATTTACCGATTTTTAATGCCGGCGCACTCCGGGCACAAGTTGAGCAGCGAGATGCTCAGGTCCAAGCGGCTAACGCTAGGTATGAAGCAGCTTTGCTCACGGGTATTCAGGAAATAGAAGATGCATTAAATGACATCTGGGCGGTCCAGCAGCGGATCAAGTCTCTGCAGGTAGCGGTGGAATCCGCTAAACGTGCAGCAACGAATGCAAGACAGAATTACCAGGCCGGGCTGCAGGATTTTACGGTTGTTCTTACTACACAAAGGACACTGTTGACTGTCGAGGAGCAATTGGCTCAGACGGAGGCTAACCTCTCCTTGTCTTTTATCGACCTGTATAACGCACTCGGCGGCGGATGGAAAAGTTCTTTGAACCAGAAGGAAGAAAACGATGTCAGAAAATAAAAATGATAAGACAGATATAACATCTCTTCTCGGAGATTCAGTTAAAAAACCGGTCTTTAAAAGACTGTCTACTTGGCTTATTTTGGCTGTCCTTGCGGGAGGAGCCTACGGGGGCTGGACATGGTACCAAGATTCCAAATCCTCGAAAGTCTCTTACGTAACTGCGAAAGCAGAAAAAGGGAATCTTTCGGTTGAGGTTTCGGCCAACGGGACTATTCAGCCGGTAAGAACCGTCAGTATCGGCAGTGAACTGTCAGGTATTGTTAGAAATGTAGCCGTAGACGTTAATGATCAGGTTAAGGCAGGCGATGTTTTGATTGAACTGGATGACACTAAGCTCAAAGCGTCCGTAGAACGCGCCAAAGCAAACCTGGAGTTGTCAAAAGCCGCTTTAGCCGAGGCTAAAGCGACTCTGAAAGAGGCACAGGCAAAACTTGCCCGTTTAAATGAGGTCAGAAGACTTTCCGGCGGAAAGAGCCCGAGTAAGACCGAAATTGACAGCCAGGTTGCGATAGTGGCGAGAGCTGAAGCCTCCGTTCAGAGTGCTGAGGCAAAAATTATTGACAGTGAAGAGGCCTTAAAGTCAGCACAGTCGGATCTCTCCAAAACACAGATTAAATCTCCTATCGACGGAATAGTTCTCACAAGAAAGGTTGAGAACGGTTATGCCGTTGCGGCTAGTTTGCAGGCAGTAGAACTTCTGACAATCGCAACCGACATGAAAGACTTGGAACTGCAAGTAAACGTCGATGAAGCAGACGTGGGAGTTGTTAAACCGGGGCAGAGGGCCTATTTCACGGTCAGTGCCTATCCGGACAAAAAGTTCCCGGCAGATATTACCAAGGTTGCCTTCGGATCAACTAAGACGGATAACGTTGTCACCTACGTGACCTATCTGTCCGTCAAAAATCCGGATTTGATGCTGAGACCGGGTATGACTGCAACTGCAAATATTCAAACGGTTGCTATTAAAGACGGACTGCTGGTGCCGAATACCGCCCTTAGGTTTAAACCGGTCACAAAGACAGAAAACAAAGCCCCGACAATGAGCATGTTCGGGCCTCCTATGCACAACAGAAAACAGAAAACGGCCGGAACGGTTTCCAGTTCCTCCGTCACCAGCAAGCCGGCTACAGTCTATGTGATTAAAAATGGAGAACCTACTGAACTTCCTCTTACCATCGGCGTGAGTGACGGAAAGGTCACGCAAGTTTTAGAGGGAGATTTGAAACCCGGGCAGGAAATAATTATTGATCAACGCAGAGGTGCATGATGCCTCGAAACGAAACGCCTTTAGTCGAGCTTAGAGGTATAGGGAAACGCTACGGTTCGGGAGAAACCGCGTTCAATGCCCTCCAAGACGTAAATTTAAAAATATACGACGGTGAGTTCGTAGCTATCATGGGACCGAGCGGTTCGGGAAAATCAACTTGCATGAACCTCATTGGGGCTTTAGATACTCCGACTTGCGGTCAGTATCTATTCAACGGTTATCACGTAGAGCATTTCTCGCGTGACCAGCGTGCCCTTTTAAGAAGAAAATACTTGGGCTTTGTGTTCCAAGGATTCAATTTGCTCGCCCGCACAAGTGCCGTGGAAAATGTAGAACTTCCTCTTCTCTACCGCGGAGAACCGGCAAAAGTGCGTCATGAGCGAGCTATGGAAGCTCTCGAAAAAGTAGGATTGACGCCGTGGAAAGATCACACGCCCGCTGAATTATCCGGAGGTCAGCAGCAGCGTGTTGCAATCGCACGAGCCATTGTGACAAGGCCAAAACTACTTTTGGCCGACGAACCGACGGGAAGCTTGGATTCTCATCGAAGTGTAGAAATTATGGAACTTCTTCAGCAACTCAATGAAGAAGAGAAAATTACCGTTGCGTTGGTTACTCACGAGCCTGACATGGCCGAGTACGCTAAACGAAAAGTTCACTTTCGTGACGGACGCTTGGCTTCCGATTCTGCGGAGGAGTTCACATGATTGGCAACGCTTTATTACTAGCTTTGAGACAAATTTTCCGCAATCCTCTTCGCTCAATGCTGACGGTGTTGGGTATTGTGATTGGCGTGGCGGCCGTTATTACGATGGTCACGGTCGGTAATGGAGCAACTCAGCAGGTTCGCGATCAAATCGCATCTCTCGGCTCGGACACTTTGATGATCCGTCCGGGACAAAGAATGGGCCCGGGCCAATCCATCGGAGCTCCGTCTTTTAAAGAAGCAGATGCAGAAGCTATTTCACAGCAAATTGCCGGTATTCGTGCGGTCGCTCCTTCCAGAAGTAATTCAACCGTTGTCGTTGCCAATGGGAAAAACTGGCTGACCACCGTCGTAGGGTCTACCAATTCGTACTTTGATGTGAACAATCTGACTTTGAAAGAGGGCAGATTTTTTGAACCCGCTGAGGTGCGAGCCGGAAGCGCTGTGTGCGTAATTGGTCAGACATTGCAAAAAGAACTCTTTGACAACCAATCCGTTCTTGGAAAGCTTGTTCGCATTAAAGGGTTCTCTTGCCAGGTAGTCGGGCTGTTGGATGCTAAAGGACAAAGCGGATTCGGACAGGATAAAGACGATATTGTCATCATTCCCTTAAATACTTTCCAAAGACGTTTGAGCGGAAATATCCGTGTCCCGTTGATAACAGTGGCAATTGAGCCTCAGAGCGACATCGAACGCGTGAAAGAGGGCGTAAGACTGCTTCTAAGAGAAAGACGTTCTTTGTCCGCGGGCGATGCAGACAACTTTAACGTGTTAGACACCTCTGAGCTCATTGAAACCATTTCCAAGACTAGTCAGGTAATGACGATGCTGCTTGGTGCCGTGGCTGCCGTCAGTCTTTTGGTAGGCGGCATCGGGATTATGAATATTATGCTCGTCAGCGTAACGGAGCGTACTCGCGAGATAGGTGTGCGATTAGCTATCGGCGCCATGGAAAGAGAAGTGCTTCTGCAATTCTTGATTGAATCCATTATGTTGGCTTGCTTAGGCGGACTAATAGGGGTTGTGCTTGCGTTGGTCGCTTCGATCGCATTGACTTCCTATATGCAAGTACCCTTCGTATTCAGTCCGGCGATTAATTTACTGGCATTTGGTTTTGCCGCATTCATTGGGGTTCTTTTCGGTTATTTTCCAGCCAGAAGGGCAGCAAAGCTTGACCCGATTGAAGCGGTAAGACACGAATAAGCAGTCTAGATTTCAGGAAGGAGATCAGCGAATTGAATAAGTTCGCTGATGTCCTTAATTCCAAGCTTATGAAAAATTCTGCCGCGGTGAGTTTCTACGGTACGAATGCTGATCCCCGTTATTTCAGCTACTTCTCGGTTCAGCAAACCTTTGGCAATTAGGTCGGCGATTTCAATTTCTCTTGGTGTAAGAGTTCTGAGTTTTTCTTTAATTTCCGTTGGTTCCAGAGAAGCCCCGTTTTTTAATTTGTCAATTTTGATAGCGCGGCCGATTGACTTCAAAAGTTTTTCTTCACTAACAGGCTTTTCTAAAAAATCCACAGCACCGGCATGCAGCGTATTTACTGCTGTGTCAATGCTGCCATGGGCGGAGAGAAAAATAATCGGAAGACGATACTCTCTTTCGTTCATCTCTCTTTGAAGTTCGAGGCCGGTCATATCGGGCATCCGAATATCCAAAATTAAACAGCCGGGAACGGATGGGGCGTCTTGCACGAGAAAATCTTTTGCAGAAGAATAGGCTGCTACTTTCCAACCTTGAGCCTTAAGCAGAAAAGATAGCGCATTACGAAGATCATCGTCATCGTCAACAATTCTTATCAGTGGTTGTACCAGCTTCTTCATTCTTTTCTTCCTCTCCAAGGCATGGGATTTGGATTTCTACAATCAGTCCCTTTGGGATATTTGGTTTGAAGGTAATTTTACCCCCATGGGCCTCAATAATACTTTTTACTATCGGAAGTCCTAATCCTAAGCCTTTTGCTTTAGAAGAATTTAGCGGCTTTTCCATTTTCCAAATTTCTTCTTGGCTCATGGTCTTTGCTTGGTCGGAGATCGTGATTAAAGCTAGACCTTTTTCAGTGGAAATTGATATATCTATTGGGAGTATCGAGTCTGTCTTTTGGGCCTCAAGAGAGTTTCTAAGAAGGTTAACCAAAACAAGTTCCAGTTCAAGCTTATCTCCGGAAACTAGGATGGAAGATGGTCCTTTTAACCGAATGTCAACTTGGTTCTTTCGGCTGGTTCTGAAGTTCAGAATGGATTCTTGGACCACCGTTTTTAAATTAAGAACTTGGTTTCGGCTACTCTTAGATTTCGAGTAACTTCTAACTTTTTCGACAATAGCGTTTATTTTGCTGCACTGTTGATCAATAAGATAGACCGCATTTTGAATATCTTCTTCATTGGCCTTAATCGCACCAACTCCTCCGTCGATAATCCGCTGAATTCCTCTTCCGTACAATTGAATCGAAGCTATTGGTTGGCGTATTTCATGAGCGAGCATCCCGGACATCAGGCCTATTGCCCCCATCTTTTGCAAACTTTCAAGACGAGAGTTGGCCTCCTCAGCTTGGTGAAGAACCTCTGTATGTTTTTTATGGGCTTTGGACAATTGGGCTGTTCTGATTTTTATGAGTCTTTCACAGCGGATAACGTGGGCAATTAAGCCCGCTATGCAGACGAAAAGCAGCATAATCCAAGGCCAATACTCGTTAATGAATCGCTTTAACGTCCACTCACGCAGATATGCCCAGGGCCCGAGCTTAAGATCTTTTAAAAGTGTGTCGACAGAATGATAGTCAGAGGCAGGGCTCCAACGGACACCATTGCTGCTTGGAGGAATCGCTAGCAGCGTTTGAAGCAGCTCGCGTGCTTCTGCGGGGGAGATTTTGGGAGTGATAGAAATCGTCCACGAGGGATAGAGCGAAGTGGAATGGGAACAAGCCAAACGGTTTGACTTACGGTCTCCGATAATTTTGAAGTCTTCTTTCTTGTAGCCTGCTTTTTCAAGCATATCTTCGAAATAGCAGAGTCTGAGAAAACCTACGTCGGCTGTTCCGTTTTTCAACGCTTCGAGAACGTGTTTCATTCGATGTTCTTCCCCGACAAATATCTGCTTTGAGAAGAATTTTTCAGGATCGTAGCCTTGTTTGGAAATCTCGTGCATTCCGATGTGATATCCCGAAAACCCCGTCGGAGAGTTCGCTGCCAGAATTTTTCCTTTTAAGTCCTTGACCGTTTGAAGATCCGTTCTGTCCGCTCTTGTCACAAAAGCGGTTCCCTCGCTCTGGTTGGGATCCGGATATCTTGGGGAGGAGAGGGCTACAAGATCACGGACGCCTTCGGGAAGCAGGCGTCTGTACATACCTGCGCTTGACTGCATGAAGTCAACTTGGCCTGCTTTAACAGCTTCTTCAAGCCCTTTTAACGAGTAATAGGTGACTTTGACATTATCAGGACCAAACTTGTTCTTCAAAGTTTGAATAGTGGTTTGCAGAAATTCTTCGTTGGTATTAGGTACTCGTGAGGAAATGCCCATACGAAGAGGCTCCGCATGACAAACAAGCGGAACCAGGATCAAGAATACGGCGAGAACAGTTTTCTTCAAAGTCAATTTCTAAGAGGCTGGCATGCTGAATTTAAATTGATGACATTCGTCACATTCCAATTTTTGCTGTTTGTGAACTCCGTGACAAGCCTTACACTCGAGATCACCTAGATGGTTTGCATGGACGTTATTCGGTTGCATATTCTTTGTGCGTTCGGCAAGCTGTTCATAACTTCCATGACAGCTTTGGCATTTTGCCGTTTTTACTCTTTTAGCCGGAGGAACTTCCTGGTGGCATGCCGCGCACTGGATTCCCTTGGAAGTGTGGGCAGTTAGAAGAGCATCCTCTGCAGCATAGGCGCCCGTAAGACCAAAAGCGAGAAATAATAGAAATAACAGTTTCTTCATAGTTTGCTAATGGGTTAGATAGCTCCTCCGTTTTGGAGGAGCTTGTAAAAGGACTAAGCCTTACCGTTTGCGCGTTTTGCGGCTTCTTCGCCGGCGATGCGTCCCCAGATTACGGCAGCTGTAAGCTGAGAACCAACAATATAGTCGGAGTAGAAAATACCGCCGATAGCATTGCCTGCTGCATACAAGCCGGGAATCGGTTTGTCTTCAGTGTTGAGGACTTCAGATTTAGCTGTAATCTTCGGACCACCGAATGTTGCTGTCATACCGCCTTGGAATGGGAATGCCATGAACGGACCTTTTTCGATCAAACGTGGTTTTTCCAAAGTATTCGGGGGTGTCAAAGTAGCAGCTTTACCGGCTTTAACTGCATCGTTGTATTCTTTAACGACATTGACGACAGTGTCGACCGGAAGGCCGGCTTTTTCTGCCATTTCGGCCACTGTAGCACCTTCATAGATAGGAGCTTTGGCACGTTTGTATCTGTCAATACGGGTCTTAACGGTTGGAATGTCAACGACTTGGCTGTCGATAATAATGAAGGCCCAGTTTTCAGGAATGATCTTCGGCATCTTCTGAGCAACGGAAACATAGGTTTCAACTTCGTCCAAGAAGCGAGTGCCGTCATTTTTGACCAAGATTCCATAGTTAACCATTGTGGAAGGATTTGCTCTTGTTGGTCCATGGATCGGGCCGGCGTGGAACTGGTTCATGTTGACATACTTCGGGAACAGATGCTGAGTCAGAGTGATGTTCTCGCCTTGTAAAACGTTTGAACCGCGGATCGGCATCCATGCAACATCGCCGCCCATATATCTGCAGACCATTTCTTTGTTGGCGTGGAAACCTCCGGTACAGAGAATAACGCCGCCTTTGGCTGCGTAATCGGTTACTTCTCCGTCTTCATCGACAACTCTTACGCCTGTTACGCGCAAGGCAGGATCGTTCAGAAGAGAAATGACTTTGCTGTCGAAAAATACCGGGATTTTCTTGGCTTTAACGGTGTCAAGCATCTGCTTGGAAAGCTGTGCTCCGCCCGGTTTCAATTTGCCGTCAACAACGTGGCCTCTGTTTCTGCCCGGGAAGACTTCTTCGACGATTGGTTTCCATTTGATGCCGCAAGTGTCAGTCAGCCATTGGATAGCACTTCCGGACATTTCGCAGTACTGACGTGTTAAAGCTTGGTCGCCGCGCTGCTGAGAAACGATCATCATATCTTTGTAGAAGTCGTCCAAGGTGTCCTTCATATTTTGCTGTTTTTGGACGTACGTATTAGTTGCATTGAAGTGACCGCCGGCAAAGATTGTGTTTCCGGCAGGACGAGACATCTTTTCGAAAATAGCGACTTTGGCGCCTTTGTCAGCGGCTTCAATAGCAGCTGCCATTCCTGCACAACCGCAGCCAACTACGATTACATCGTAGTCTGTATTCGGTTTCGTCTCAGCTGCTTGTGCATGGGAAGCCATTGGCAGTAAAGAGGCAGCAGTGGCAGCTGTGCCGGCAAGACCGCATTTAAGGAAAGAGCGTCTTTTGACTTGTGTCATCTTTTTCTCCTTGGTTTGAGGTTATCTTTTGTTGACAAGGAGAAGTTTCCGCATTTTCATACGTACGTAGTTTGAGATAGATCAAGAAGTCTTCAAATAGTTCATAAAAAGTCTGAAATTTGACCTTATTCTCGGTGTTTCTTCTAATGCTCATGTGTGTACAAGACTCCTGGTAATCCAGCTCAACGAAGGAGAAACCTCCCAAAGATGGGATTTTTTGTACGAGAATCTCGAGTATGGAAAAGACAACGACGGCTGCAGTTGCAGCACAAGATATAAATAACACTCTTGCACCTCAAAAGTCACGAGGTGCTTTTTTCGGTATCGCATTGGCCTCCTTAGCTTCCGTATTTTGGGGAGGAATGGGCGTGTCCGTTCAATATCTCTTCGAAAATTCTTCTATCCAGCCCTTGGAACTGGTTGGACTACGGCTTTTGACTGCCGGATTCTTGCTGGTGGCTATTAACTTTGCAGTCGCAAGAAAAGTGCTAATGGCACCTTTTTCCTCCCGAGCAGCATTATTTGGAATCGCGTTGAGCGGGCTGGAAATATTAGGCGGCCACCTTACGTTTTTCTTGGCTATTTACTATTCCAACGCAGGTACCGGAGCAATTTTCTTAGCTTTAGTGCCTTTGGCGGCAGGTTTTTACTTGGTTTTGCGTGGCAAAAAAAGTTTTACTCGAAAAGAACTGTTTTGCTGCACATTGGCCTTTTTCGGAGTGCTTTTACTAGTTTCCAAGGGCAACTTCCTTAGTTTCGACTTGAACTGGCAGGCGGTATTCTGGGGTTTGGTCTGTGTTGGACTTTCTACGGTTTACTCCATCCAGCCGAAGGCCCTTATTGATAAGTGGGGAGTTATTCCTGTAGTCAGTTGGGGTTTGTTGTTTGGAGGCATCGTTGGATTTTCCATTACGATGCCGTGGGACGTCCTTTTTACGTTTAACCTTGCCGGACTTGCTGCTTTTCTGTTTATTGTTGTTTTCGGAACCGTCGCTGCCTTTTGGCTTTATCTGGAAAGTTTGAAATATTTGTCGCCGGTTATCGTTGGTTTGGTGGTGTGCTTAGAGCCTTTATCCGCTTTCATATTCGGTGTTGCCTTTATGGGCTTAAAACTTGGTTTGGCGGAATGTTTGGGTATTGCCATGGTCCTTGCCAATGTTGTTATTCTTTCGATGGGGACCGGACCTAAAAAGCTAGGCAAAAGAAAAGCCGCCCAAAAAGACGGCTAATGAGACCTTTTCTTTTGAATTAGAACGGAATGTCCTCGTCATCTCCTCCGAAAGGATCTGCATTCGGAGCAGGTTGCGGAGCAGCCGGTGCCTGTTGAGCCGGGCGGTTGTAGTTGGCCTGCGGATAAGCCGGAGCTGGCGAAACCGGTTTTTCAAAACTTTGAGCCGGTGCTTGGCGAGCGCCGTACGGCTGAGAATTAAAAGCGGGTTCGGAGCTGTAAGAGTCCGCCGGATAAGAAGAAGCACCGGAGTCAGATCTGCGATCTAAGAATTGGAAATTCTCACCCATGATTTCCGTGGCATAGTGAGTGACGCCGTCTTTTTCCCATTTGCGTGTTCTCAATCTTCCTTCAACGTAAACGGCAGAGCCCTTTCTAAGATATTTTTGAATGGTTTCTGCCTGCTTTCCGAAGAAAACGATGCGGTGCCATTCCGTCTCTTCTACCAGTTGGCCTGATGCCTGGCTGCGGTAAGAGCGGGAAGTGGCAACGTTAATCGTCGTAATTTGCAAGCCCCCTTCCGTTGCGAAGCGGGTCTCAGGATCACGGCCTAAATTGCCGATGATAAGTACTTTATTAAGAGACGCCATTGGCTTTCCTTGAAAATTTCTACAGATCAGAACATTTTAACAGAGTCGAAAAAATTAACTCTGAGCACAGCGAGTTTAATCGCCTCTTACGCCTATTAATGTCTTTTTGAGCTTATCGAGAGGGGCGATGAAAATGAAAAATTTTCATAAAAAATGTATAGTTGCAAATCGCAGAAAAAAATCATGAAAGAGATTGTTATACAAGGGGCACGAACCCACAATCTGAAAAATGTGGACCTGTCCTTGCCAAGAGGCAAACTGGTAGTCATTACAGGACTTTCCGGATCCGGTAAGAGTTCTTTGGCATTTGATACGTTATATGCCGAAGGACAGAGAAGGTATGTGGAAAGTTTGTCTACGTATGCCCGTCAATTCTTGGAACAAATGGAAAAGCCCGATGTAGATCACATTGAAGGGCTTTCTCCGGCAATTTCTATCGAGCAAAAAAGTACAAATAGAAGTCCGCGTTCAACGGTCGGCACTATTACAGAAATCTACGATTACTTGAGACTGCTGTTTGCAAGAGTGGGGGTGCCGCACTGCCCGACTCACGGAACGGCGCTGCATGCTTCAAGCGTCATCGAAATCGTAGACAGAATTATTGAGTTTAAGGAGGACGGCTCCAAACTCATGATAGTCGCCCCGGTTTGTCGTTCCTCCTCAAAAGTTATCCGTCATAAAACGGAAGACCTCCAAAGCAGAGGCTTTACTCGTTTTCAGATAGACGGGAATGTCTGCACGGTTCCGGATTTGCCTGCACTCGACGATGATGAAAATCATCAGCTCAATGTCGTTGTAGACCGGCTTAAAATGCGCCCCGATATTCGTCAGAGGTTGGCCGAGTCCATTGAAACGTCCCTGCTTATCGGTGACGGCATGGTTCTTATCGAGGACTTGGAATCGGGGCAGACCGAACGTTTTTCAAACAAGTTCGCTTGCCCGGATTGCGGCTTTACGATGGATCGGTTAGAACCCAACATGTTCTCTTTCAATAGTCCGGCCGGAGCTTGTGAAGTTTGCGGAGGACTCGGCGAAGCGGAAGAATTTGATGCGGAAAAATTTATTTCTCTTCCGGATTTGTCGCTGAAAGACGGAGCAATCGACGGCTGGGGGATGCTTAACCCATATAACTATCAGTTGCTGGAAGCAGTGGCCGTTAAATTTAATATTCCTCTGACAGAGCCATGGAACCGCCTCTCTAAACAGCAACAAGATATTATTTTGTACGGTTCCGGTAAAGAAGAAATTCCGGTCGTATTCAAAGACGGAGAGGGAAGAGAAATCCAAAGAAACCAGCTCTTTGAAGGTGTTATTCCAATAACGAAGAGAAGGTTTGACGGGGCCTCAAATGAAGCATTAAAAAAGGAGCTAGGAAAATACCGAACTCTTAGACCATGTTCTGCTTGCTCCGGTTCTCGGCTTAATGTAGCTTCTTCGAATGTTCGAATCGGAGACGGTCAACAGCAGAGAACAATTTCTCAAATAACAAGCTTATCTTTAAAAGAAGCTCTTGAATACTTTAAAAAACTCTCTTTGTCAGGGGCAAGAGCAGAAATCGGCGGAAAGCTGATACAAGAAATAATAAGCAGGCTTGGGTTTTTAAATAACGTCGGGCTCGAATATTTAACCTTGAGTCGTCCTGCCGCAACACTTTCCGGCGGAGAGTCTCAGCGTATTCGTTTAGCCAGCCAAGTCGGTTCCCAGCTTTCCGGTGTGATGTATGTTTTAGATGAGCCTTCGATTGGCCTTCATCAATGCGATAACGACAGACTAATTGCTACTCTGAAAGGACTCAGAGATTTGGGTAATTCCGTTATTGTGGTTGAGCATGATGAGGATACCATTCGTGAAGCAGATTACATCGTTGACATGGGCCCCGGAGCCGGAAGACTAGGCGGTGAAGTAATCGCACGAGGAACTCCGAAAGAGGTGGAAAAGAATCCAAATTCGCTTACAGGGAAATATTTGACGGGCGAATTAAAGATTCGTACCTTGAGGAAGACCAAGCCGGGAAAAGATTTCATCAAAATTTACGGAGCTTCGGGCAACAATCTTAAAAACGTTGATGTCAGCATTCCGGTCGGCTTGATGACGGTGGTGACCGGTGTGTCCGGGTCTGGTAAATCTACGTTAGTCAATGAGACGCTTTATGCGTATGCAGCAAATGTCTTAAACCGTGCTAAAAAGACACCGCAGCCTTTTGACAAAATCGAAGGACTGGAAAATTTCGACAAAGTCATTCACGTCGATCAAGATCCTATTGGAAAGACACCTAGATCTAATCCGGCGACATACTGTGGTATTTTTAGTCCGATCAGAGATTTGTTTGCGGAAACACCGATAGCCAGAGAAAGAGGGTATGGTTCGGCACGCTTTTCTTTTAACGTGAAGGGAGGCCGATGCGAAGCATGTGAAGGAGAAGGACTGGTTAAAGTCGAAATGAACTTCCTTCCGGATATGTACGTGCCTTGCGATCACTGCCACGGAACGCGATATAACCGCGAAACATTAGAGGTTTTGTACAAAGGGCTTAATATTGCCCAAGTATTAGATTTAACAGTTGATCAGGCGGCTGAGTTTTTTGCTGCCGTTCCTGTTATTTATAAAAAACTTCAAACCCTTCAGGAGGTCGGCCTCGGTTATATCAAACTAGGCCAGAGCGCTACGACACTGTCGGGTGGAGAAGCCCAACGAATTAAGCTAGCATTAGAACTGGCCAAGAGATCAACCGGCAAAACTCTTTATATTTTGGATGAACCGACAACAGGTTTGCACTTCAAAGATGTGGACATGTTATTAGCGGTACTTGAAAAATTAAAGAAAGCAGGTAATACTTTACTAATTATTGAGCATAACTTGGAAGTGGTTAGAGAAGCTGACTGGGTTATTGACATAGGCCCGGGCGGTGGAGCGGAAGGCGGTCAAGTGGTCGCCGTCGGCGCCCCGGAAACAATAAGCGAAAACCCCTCTAGCCGAACAGGTAAATATCTAGGAAACTTGACAAAAAGAAGAGGTTCCCTTGAATAAGAGCAAAGATAAATTTGAGCAGCTGTTAATGGATTCATTTTATGCTGCGATTGATGCGGCAGACCCACATAAGGTCGTACCACCGCACGTTCCCGTTGGTTTTGAAGGGGACGTGGTAGTTGTCGGCGCAGGAAAAGCAGCTGCCAGTATGGCGGCTGCCGTTGAGGAAACATGGCCTGAAAAAGATTTAAGCGGTGTTGTTATTACGCGCTACGGCCATGGAGAAAAGACCAAGAAGATTAAGGTATTGGAGGCAGCTCACCCCATTCCTGATCAGTCCAACCTGAAAGCGACTCAAGAGATGATGCAGCAGGTTGATAAATTGAAAGAAGGCGATTTGCTTCTCGCCTTGATTTCGGGTGGCGGCTCTTCTCTCCTCTCTCTTCCGGTGGAAGGCGTCACAATCGAAGATATCCGTAAAGTGACTGAAGATCTTCTTCGCGCCGGAACATCAATTGACCATATTAATGCGGTTCGCAAGCACGTCTCTCAGGTTAAAGGCGGAAGACTGGCTCTTGCTGCCCGGGCTCGCGGCGCGGAAGTTCTCTCTCTCATTATCTCAGACGTGGTTGGCGATAATCCTTCCGATATCGCTTCCGGCCCCTGTTCTGAAGACTTCTCTACTTATGCGGATGCGTTGTGGTATCTGAGCCAAGCCAGAGTAGACACACCTAAGGCGATTCTCGAACATTTGCGCAACGGCGCTCGAGGTGCAATTGAAGAAACACCGAAGATCGGTGATGTGAGAATGCGCAGTGTGAAGAACAAGATCGTTGCTAATTCCTTCAAAGGTCTTCAAGCTGCCGCTGCCTTCTTTAAAGAAAACGGGATGCGTCCGGTTATTATCGGCGACGATATTACGGGCGAAGCCAGATCCGTGGCTCTTCAGGTTTCTCGTAAGGTCCGTCTCGAATACTCTAAGCCCCGCAGAAAACCGGTTGTCCTTCTTTCAGGCGGTGAATGCACCGTTACCTTGGACAAGGGAAGAATCGGTAAAGGCGGACCCTGCTCTGAGTTCCTTTTAGCATTAGCCCAAGAGCTTCAAGTAGATTCTATTTACGCGATAGCTGCTGATACGGACGGTGTGGACGGCAACGGTGAATCTGCGGGCGCAATGCTCAGGCCCGACACTATGAAGAGAGCTAAAGAGATGAACCTGGATCCGGAAGTATTTTTGAAAGAACATAATGCACACGAATTCTTCCGATTGCTGGGAGATTCTCTGGATACCGGCCCGACTCGAACAAATATCAATGATTACCGTGCGATCCTGATCCCTTAAGAATTATCATCAACCTTCCGCAAGGAAGGTTGAGTTGTCTTTGTAAGCTGGTTTGACAACTTATAATGTCGAAACTTGGTTAGTTACTACCTTCAAAACATACTATTTTTGATCCAAAGGAGGCCGCCGCAGACTTACAGGCTGAGACGGCGGAAGAAATGACTGCTTCATCAACTATGTTCCGTTTAGACGCTTCTCGAGCTTTATCAGACTTCCGTACTGAAAGGCTCTTAAAGAAAATTCGTCAATTTGTTCCGGGAGTGGCAACACTCAATAGCCGGTACATTCACTTTGTCCATACTGCAGACGAACTTTCTGTCCTTGACATGACACGTCTGAAAGACATCCTCAATTACGGTGAAGAGTGCTTGGTTACTCATACCCCCAATAAATTCTTGGTTGTTCCACGTTTAGGAACCGTTTCTCCTTGGGCCTCGAAAGCAACCGACATTATTCACAATTGCGGCTTGAATCAGGTTCTGAGAGTAGAAAGAGGCACTTTATACGAGCTGACTTTTAAAGAACCTCGTCTTTTAACGGACAAGGAAAAAGAGCAAATTGCTTCCGTCATTCATGACAAGATGACGGAAAGCGTTGTTGATCCGGATGTCTCTGCTGAAGTCGTTTTCGGTGAAGCGCAGGGCGAACCGATGCGTACGGTCGACATTCTGAAAGAAGGCAGAGAAGCTCTCGTCAAAGCAAACGGCGAGTTCGGTTTGGCTCTGAATGAAGACGAAATAGACTACTTAGTCGACGCTTTTACAAAGTTGGAGCGTAATCCGACAGATGTCGAATTGATGATGTTTGCACAAGCAAACTCTGAACACTGCCGTCATAAGATTTTTAATGCTAAATGGACAATTGACGGCCAGGACAAAGATAAAACTTTGTTCGGCATGATTCGCGAAACTCATAATGCTCATCCGGAAGGTACTATTGTTGCTTACTCCGATAATGCAGCCGTATTTGAAGGCAGTGAAGTGGATCGTTTGTACCCGAGAGGAAACGAATCTGCCTTAGGCGGCCGAGAATATTCTTATGAGACCGAGCCCACGCACACCGTCTTTAAGGTCGAAACTCATAACCATCCGACTGCTATTTCTCCGTTCCCGGGAGCCTCTACCGGTTCCGGCGGCGAGATTCGTGACGAAGGAGCTACCGGCCGTGGTGCACGTCCGAAAGCAGGTTTGACCGGTTTTACCGTTTCCGCATTGAATCTTCCGGGCTACGGACAGAAGTGGGAAACCGATAAAGACGTTGCCGTTGATGGACCGGAAACGGAAGAACTCTACGGTTCTCCAAGCCGTATTGCTTCTTCCTTGGAAATTATGACGGACGGTCCTTTAGGAGGCGCCGCTTTCAATAATGAATTCGGACGTCCGAATGTTCTCGGTTATTTCCGTGCATTCCAGGCAAACGTCGGCGGAAGACGCTACGGGTACCATAAGCCGATTATGTTGGCTGGCGGTATCGGCAATATCAAGGAAGGCCAGACACATAAATTAGATTTACCAACAGGAACTTATTTAGTTGTTCTCGGCGGACCCGGAATGCGGATTGGTATTGGCGGAGGCGCTGCTTCCTCGATGGCGTCCGGTTCTAACTCCGAAGCGTTGGATTTTGCCAGCGTTCAGCGCGGCAATCCGGAAATGGAAAGAAGAGCCCAAGAAGTTATCGATAGATGCTGGGAAGCCGGTGAAGAAAATCCGATTTTGGCTATTCACGATATCGGCGCAGGCGGTCTTTCTAACGCCATGCCGGAATTGGCAGACCTTTCAGGCAAAGGTGCACATCTCGATCTGAAGAAAGTTCCTGTTGAAGAATCAGGAATGAGCCCGTTGGAGATTTGGTGCAACGAATCTCAGGAAAGATATGCTTTGGCCATCGATCCGGACAAACTGGAACAATTCGAAGATTACTGCAAACGCGAAAGATGTCCGTATGCGATTCTCGGACAGATCAGTGCCGACGATAACTTAGTGGTCGACTCTATCAAAGAGGGAGAAGAAGCCGTTGACATGCCAATGAGTGTTCTCCTCGGCAAGACTCCGAGAATGCACAGAAACGTCGAGTCCGAAGCGCCTTTGAAGATGAAGAGCAACTTGGATGTTGATCTTAAAGAGGTCATCCACGATATTCTTCGTCATCCGACAGTTGCCAGCAAGAAATTCTTAATTACTATCGGTGATAGAGCCGTCGGCGGATTGACTTGCAGAGACCAGATGGTCGGCCCATGGCAGGTTCCGGTAGCAGATGCAGCCGTTACGGCTCTCGGCTTCCACACTTACAAGGGTGAAGCAATGGCAATGGGAGAAAAGACTCCGTTAGCCATTTCCAATGCTGCTGCGGCCAGCCGTATGGCAATTGGCGAAGCATTAACAAACTTAGTTAGTGCAGATATTGATTTAGAAAGAATTATTTTATCGGCCAACTGGATGGGCGCTTGCGGACAACCGGGCCAGGATGCTTCCTTGTTTGCCGGTGTAGAAGCTGCCAGCACATTCTCCCAAGAGTTAGGAGTCAGCATCCCTGTGGGCAAAGACTCCCTTTCTATGAAGACGTCTTGGAAAGATGCCGAAGGACAGGACAAGAGCGTCACTTCTCCGGTTTCATTGATTGTATCTGCGGCCGCCCCGGTTAAAGACATCCGTAATACCATGACTCCGCAGTTTGCCGATAAGGTTCTTGACAGTTCATTGCTTTTAATTGATCTTGGTCAAGGTAAAGACCGTATGGGCGGCTCCATTTACTCCCAGGTTACTCAACAGTTTGACTCTGAGACTCCTGATGTCGATAACGCGGCCGACTTGAGCAAGTTCTTGAAAGTGATTAGAGAGCTTGCATCTAAAGGCGTTATTTTGGCCTACCACGACAGAAGCGACGGTGGCTTAGCTGCCACTCTCTGTGAAATGATGTTCGCCAGCCGTATGGGTGTAGAACTTGTAGCTGACGGGTTGATTGCTAACGGCAGGAACTTAAATGAAGCCCTCTTCAATGAAGAACTCGGTGCCGTCATTCAAGTTTCCAGAGGCCGTGCTCATGAAGTTAAGAGCGCCTTTGACAATGCAGGACTTGGCCACTGCCTGGTTTATCTCGGCAATATTCTTCGTGAAGAAGAATTCTCCATCTATTTGAGAGGCGACTGCGTATTCTCAGAAGGACGCAGCTCCTTAGAAAAACTGTGGAGTGAAGTCTCTTGGCAAATCGCTCGCCAAAGAGACAATCCTGCTTGTGCAGACAGCGAATACGCATTGATTGACTCTAAGAAATGCGGACTTGTTTTGGCCACAGGCTTCGACCCTGAAGAAAACATTGCCGCTCCGTTTATCAATTCCGGAGAAAGACCGAGGGTTGCAATTTTGAGAGAGCAGGGCGTCAACAGTCAGAATGAAATGGCCAGCGCCTTTATGCAAGCCGGCTTTGACGCCGTTGACGTTCACATGACAGACCTCTTGGAAGGCAGAACTGATTTGCTGTCATTTAATGGTTTGGCAGCTTGTGGCGGATTCTCCTACGGTGACGTTTTAGGCGCCGGCGGCGGTTGGGCTAAGACAATTCTGTTCAACGAACGTCTTAAAGAGCAGTTTGTGAAGTTCTTTGAAAACGGCAATACCTTTACCTTGGGCGTCTGCAACGGCTGCCAGATGATTTCTCAATTGAAATCTTTGATTCCGGGTGCACAACACTGGCCGTCTTTCGAGAGAAACCTTTCTGAACAGTTTGAAGCTCGTTTAGTCAACGTCAAGATTTTGCCGTCCCCGTCTATTCTCTTTACCGGAATGGCCGGAGCTGTTCTCCCTGTAGTTAATGCGCACGGAGAAGGGCGAGCATTCTGGGCGAACCCTGCTGATGAAGATCTCGCAATTCCGGTTGCCTGCTATGTGGACGAAACACAAAATCCGACCGAGATTTATCCGCTGAATCCAAACGGTTCAAGACTTGGAAGAACTTCTTTCACAACTACGGACGGACGCGCGACAATCATCATGCCTCATCCGGAAAGAAGCTGGCGATCTGTTCAGCTGTCCTGGAGATCTCCGCTTCTGCGTGATGTCTCTCCATGGGCACGCATCTTCCAAAACGCAAGGGTTTGGTTAGGCTAGGCTAGGCCTAAATGGATTTCCAAACTTGGCTGAGTTTTGCCGGAGCAAGTTTCATATTAAGTCTTGCTCCGGGGCCGGACAATATTTTTGTCTTGATGCAGTCTGTCATTTACGGCAGATCCGCAGGACTGAAGATTGTTTCGGGATTATGTACCGGACTCCTGGTTCATACTTTGTTAGTTGCTGTCGGAGTCTCGGCACTTATTCGTGCTTCTGAGACCGCTTTCTTCTGTTTAAAGGCGGCAGGTGCTCTTTATTTGGTTTATTTGGCAGTTATGGCTTGGAAAGCTCCGTCGACACCAATGGCCGAAGAAAAAGGCGAAGTTAAAGATGCGATGTCTTTCAGTAAATGGTGGGCCCGCGGTTTCATCATGAACCTGACTAATCCCAAGGTCATCATCTTTTTCTTGGCCTTCTTTCCCCAATTTTTGTTTCCCGGAGAGAACACCGAGGTTCAGATTTTGATGATGGGATTAACTTTTATCGCTGCCACGGTAATTGTGTTCGGTGCAATTGCGTGTTTTGCAGAATTCGTCAGAGAAAAGATTTCGTCTGCGCGTGTACAACAGGTTATTAATCGTACAGGTGCAGTGATTTTCATGGGATTGGCCGTCAGTCTGGTATTTTCCGTTTGATTCCGCTCAGGTAAAAAACGAGCTGTCTCTGGAAAACCGCAGATAAAAAAGAAGGAGGAGTTCCCCTCCTTCCAAATATCACTTAACGCTGTTTGCTTATCACAGCAATCAAACTTTTTCTTTATTCATTTTCAAAAGAATCAATCCTATCAAGACTCCTAAACAAGTTAGGGCACAACCGCATAGGTAGGCATAGGAGTAAGAACCGTCAATGGCAAGCACTTTTATCAGCCAAGGGCCAATAATGCCGGCAAGTGAAAAGCCGCAGAACATTAAGCCGTAGTTGGTGCTGTTGTGTTTTGTTCCGAAAACCGCGGCGGTAAATCCTGGATATATTCCCATGAGAGAACCGAACGCAAAGCCAATGCAGGCGAAGGCAGCGTAGAAGAATAATAGATGGTCTGCATCTGCAAAGACTAACAATGACAGACCGGCAGCTGCCCCGATGGCAGCCCCAATTAAGGTTGGAAGCTGACCGAATTTATCGGAAAGTACGCCTGTGACAAGTCGAGCAAATGTATTGACCAAAGCGATGAAAGCGACGGCACCGGCGGCTGCAGCTGCAGAATAGCCGATTTGAGTACGGGCGATAACTGCTGCATGAGAAAGAATCATCATTCCGCTGACGCCGCAACAAAGAAGGAATGCAAACATCAGCCAAAACCTAGGCCTTTTGAGCATGGAGAGAGTATCTACGTCTAAGGATACGAAGTTGTTGGTTGGTTTTGTCCAACCTTGCGGAACGAAGTCAGGCGGACATTTAACGCTCAGTAGTCCGCCAAAGACAATTACTGCTCCGAAGACAATTCCGAGAGATTCAAATGCAAACGAAATCCCGTTTGTTGCGATAAGGTACTGGCCGATAGGCGGCACAATCACGGAACACAGACCGTAGAAGCCGGTAGTTAAACCGCCTGCAAGCCCGCGATGGTCCGGAAAGAATTTAATGGTGTTGTTAACGGCTGCGCCATAGGTGAAGCCAAGACCTAAACCAAAAATTAAACCGTAAGAAATAAGGAAGGAGAGAAAAGTCTCGGAGGCCCCCGAAAAAAACATCCCGGCTCCAATGAAAAGACCTCCTACAACAATCACGGCTTTTGGTCCCAGACGATCCACAAAATAACCGCCCAATATCATCGGGATTGGAGCAAGACCGTTGCAAATGCTAAAGGCTATTGCCAGATCTCCAGCGGTTATGAGAGAGCCGGTCAACTCTGAAAGTTGTTGAGCTTTCGGACCTGCAAAGACACTCCAAGCATAAACAGAACCGGTGCAAAGATTAATCAAACAGGCGATGGCCAATAAAGTCCAACGTTTTTCAGATAGGTTCTTCATAGTTTGTGTTGTAAAAATTTTTCTATTAAAGGCTCAGTTTATTGTGTTAATGAGTCTTTTAGACATTATGTGGTTATCATGGCCTTGTTGTTTGGCACGCTGTCGAACTCAATCGCCTCTGACATGAAATTTTCAGGCTGTTATGTTTGCGAAGGCGCTGCTTTTGACGACTGCCTTGTAAATTCAGTTTAGGAAACAAAATGTCGGTTCAAGAAAGAAATTATGATGATCTTTTCGAGATAGCCATTATCAATAGCAAACCTTGTGCAGGAGAGCAGTTTAATTGGGCTGCTTTCAAAGCAAGCGAAGTTAAAGAAAAGAAAGATCTTCCTTCCTATTTGATTTTTGGGCCTCTTGATGAGGGCACCTTAGTCATCAATGAAGACGGTTGGTTCGCCCAATGGAAGGATGCCGAGCAAAAAGCCAAGGTTACGGTGAACTGGAGAAAGGATACCAAAATGTATTCCGTTTCTCAGGTTTGGATGGGCATTGAGGGAAGCGCCGTTGAAGCTTCTGATGAACAACCTTTCCCGCAGGTTCTCGCAAGCCTTTATGAGGACGGTTTTCCAAAAGACTGGGAACAAAAAGCTAAAGAGTATTTCGAAAGTAAATACCGTATCTCCTGGTTAAACAGCCCTAATGATCTTCCTTGTACTTTCGGACTTCCAAACGGGACTTTCCGCGTTTTGGAATTTCCAATTCTCATTAAAAATATTAGAAATGCACAGCGTATTTTGATGCATCTGAGCGAAGAGAATCCGCCCTACGGATTCTTCGCCGTAGCACAGCTGACGGCTCAGAAAGTCTTCTATGAAGTAGGCAAGGCACCGGACTGGACTAATGATATCGGTTTGGTGTTGACGCAGTCAATTGGAGAGACCGGCTTAATTCCAACGGATATTCCTCAGCGCGAAAAGATCGATGGAAAAGATTACAACGTGCTGAGCAGACAGGTCGTTATGCTTCAGATTTCTATTCCGTTCTCCAGCCTATCTTTCATGCTTAAGAAGCTTGCCGAGACGCCTATGCCGATTGTTACAACGCAAGAAATGCCGCTCAGAAGAGAGCTTACACCAGTCATTCTTCCGGTTAATCTCGATGAAGTTACCGACAGCTTTACCGTCACCGACCAAGATCAAGGCATTAAGGTTGTGACCGGATTGATGAAGACTCAGCGTCCTTTCGCAGAACTTCTCCTGAAAGACAGCCAAAAACAGATTGAAGAATTGGAAAAATTCTCCGACGAAATGCTCGACAAACTCTCAGGCGATATTGAGGAGGAATCCAAGAAATAAGAATACAGAAAACAACGGGATAACCAAAAGTTATCCCGTCCTCCCGGAAGACGCTGCTGTAACAGCGCCGTTCTACTAATTTTTTAATTGTTTTGATTTTCTTGGTTCTTTGTATAAGCTCTGACTTCAAAGCCCATCATCAAAGCTGCCCAACCGTCGAAGATCAATTCGATAGCGACAAAGATACCGAAGATCCAAGGAGCGCTTTGCGGCCAGCCCCACCAGAGGCAGATGCCTAACAGGAAGGAAACGACAGCAGAGAAGAGCATCAAGCCCCAGCCTTTTGTATCGGTGTTGCTCAATGCAATCCAGCACTTCACAAGGCCGACGGCGACAAAGTAAGAAGCCAAGAATAATGTCAATGTTTCTGCACCGAAAATCGGGTAGAACATCAAGATTAAACCGGTAACGGCGGTCAATAATGCAAGAATGATTGCAGCCGTTCTGGCTCCCCATCCCTGAGCTTTCCAAAAAAGTGCAAGACCGGTTGCACCGCTGACGAGAAGCATGGCACCGACGAAAATCGTGACGCCTACGGAGAACGCAATCGGTGCAAATAAACCGATGGTACCAAGGACGATGGAGAAGATGCCCCAACCAATCATAGAGCCGGAGCTGTTGCGAAGCGGCAGGAGCAATTCACGGACGATACGAGCATTGACGGGATCGCCGGGCATAGGATTTTGTTTGTTGTCTGACATGATTTTTTCCTCTTATTCGGATACCTCAATGATGAATTCATTGGAGGCAAGTAAGAGGAAAAACAAACCACTCTGAGTAAACGAAGCCTACCTGATCGCCCAAATTATGATCGGATGCGCTTCTCGATACTTAAGCCAAGCGCCTTCAGAGAGAGGTGCACTTCCATGACAAAAAAGATGGTCGAAGTGACAATGAAAATGACCGCGGTCAAAAGAATAGTGGACTTCCAGACCTCAAGTTTGAGGTTCAAAATATTTTCCAGAATGGAGACTAGAACCAGAATTCCGCTGAAAGCTGCAGAAATTGTTACCGCAAGAATGGCATTCTTCAAAAGATGGCTGCGTTCGTAGATTAGGTTAATTGCTCTTTCTAAGTCGCTGTCTTTCCTAGGAAGAATTTTCTTTCTTTCCTTTAAAAGCTGTCTTACTCTGTCTGTTGTGTGGTTGTATCTCGCTGACATCGCTAACAGCAAAAGGCCTACACCCGAAATTAGAGTAATAGGAGTCAAGGCATTCGATAAGGTTGCTGCGTAAGTTACCATGATTCACTCCTTATTGCGGTCTGTCGTGATGATGAACGGATACGCCGAGAGCTCGTACGGAAATCTGTACTTCACTTACGTAAATACAACTCGACAGTACGATGAAAATCACGGAAGCTAACAGCATGGCCGATTTCCAGACGGAAAGGTCTAGATTAAACAGATGCTCAATCGTAATGAAAAGAACCTGCAGGCTACTGAAAGCTGCAGAAAGCGCAACAGTCAGTACGCCGTTTTTTAAAAGTTTTGCACGGCGGTAAATCAGACGAATGGAATTTTCTAATTCCTCATCTACTTCATCAGGAGAATCTGAACGTTCAGCCATCAATTGACGAATGCGGGTGGTGGCATGTCCGTAACGTGCAGACATAGAAACAAGCAGAAGTCCCACGCCGGAAATCAGGGTAATGGGAGCTAAAGCATCAGCTAAAGTTGTTGAAAATTCGACCATCGGGAGAAGAAGTTTTGTTCTGGAAAACTTTTATTTTAATTCGCAGGACCTAAGATTTAGGAAGTTTTGAGTTCAGAGAAAAAGGAAGCAGGCTTACATTGCAGATGTCACCTATCTCAAATTAATTATTAACAGCCGTTTTTGTGAGTCTAATCGACGATTTCTCCGTACTCTGATGCTTTATCTAAACCAGAAAAATTGAATCTCCTGGGACTAGGTTAGACTTGCTGAGAATGCAGCAAGCTACCTAGGAAATTCAATCAAGAATCTGATTTGATGTCTTGTCAGTGCGGTTCTATTAACTCAACTGCGGCGTGAGTAAGTAAGACGTTAGCCTTAATTCATTCGTGTTTTTGGATTTTGCTCTCCATCAGCAACAGCCAAAGTCCCCTCTATTGGGAGCGGTATTTGGGTTAGAACTTAATTGGGCTGAAGGTTCTTTGAAATACACTCAGTCTTCATAGACGCAAGTCTTTTGCAGATGTTGAGCTCCTTTTTTAGAGGTATCCATTCAAAGAGAAGTTTTTCAAAAGGACACCATAAGGCGACCCAACCCAGCACAAGCAGACCTTCTCTGATGGAATTAAAGATTGAGTCATCAGGATATCCGCTGAAAAATCCGCGAATAAGCATACAGGCAAGCATAAAGACGAATCCATATACAAACAATCCTGCAGTCTGACGGAAATTTTCATGCAGTCTCTTTTTCGCTTTGTTTGCTTTGAATACAAAGTATTGGTGGATTCTTGCTTTAAATAACTCCTTGTCGGTGTCGGAATAATTCTTATCCGTAGGAAAGCACAAATTAAGAGTGTAACTTGTGGCCTTAATTTCCTTCACAGCATCCTCGATATAATCAATAAATTCTTCGTTGAGTGGGACATAGAAATAAGGAATTGCTAATAACTTCTTCACTTCTCTTTCCGGCTCAGAGATATATACGTTTATTGAGCAGTTCTCTTCTTGGACATTCACATATCTCGAATCAAACATTCCGTCTCCTTGAATAACTGACTCCGTTTTCGTAACTATTCACTGACTCCTGCGCTCGAATTTCTCCTACGTCTGTTTCCAGTCAGTTCTGATTGATTTACTTCTTTAAATAGCTACATGCTGACATATTTTTTACTTGGCCTCATGACAGAAGCATTGTGACTTTGTAATTTAACTAAACTCTGGATTTCTCATTAGCTGTAATGAACTATTGTTCAATATTGGCAGCCGAGAACTTTAAATGGCCGAAAGCTCTTTTTTGCCCAATACCGCGAGTCATAGAATGAACCTTGTCATAGACGTCTATCGTCAAAAAGTTTAAGCGAAAAAATGAATAATTTCTCAGGACTAGAGAAAGTAGAAAAGGTTTTGATTACTTCTCATTTTGAGAGGCAGAGTCGGAGAAAGATAGCATGTAAACTGATAATTTAGAGTCGAGTGTTGGCCTTATGATTCTTTTTTAAGGTGGCTGCCTTATATCCAAGAAAGAACTCATCCGATACAATGTATTTGGCTTGTTCTTAGAGGGAGTTGATAAAGTGGATTTGACTGGGCAATTTTTAATTGCAGCACCGTCTATGCAGGATCCTAGATTCCAGGAAACTTTGATCTATATGATCGAACACGGCAAAGACGGAGCAACCGGTATAGTGGTTAACCGACCAATCGGAATGACTTTACAAAGTCTTTTTACTCAGTACTCTTTTCCTCGTAAAGTTGAGGAAATGCCGGTATTTTGGGGCGGTCCTGTAGCTCCTCATCAGGGGATTTTTCTTCATCCTGACGAAAAATTGTGGATGAGATCGATGAGATCAGGACCCGGAGTAGTAACAACCGTGTCAGTTGATATTTTTGACGATATCCTCAAAGGCACCGGGCCATCTAATTTTTTGTGCGCCGTCGGTTACGCAGGATGGGCCGTAGGTCAGTTGGAAGATGAATTGGGCCGAGAAGATTGGTTAGTTGCACCTTTCAATAAAGAGATACTCTTTGAAATGCCTTATCAGATGAAATACGACGCCGCGTTGGCAGAATTGGGAATTGATGTGAATCAATTCAAATCAATGGAAGGTATCGTCGGCCATGCTTAAAGAGAATTCCTCTCTTCCTCAGAAAGTCATCGAAAAGCTATCAGAAGACAGCATTATTTTGGCTTTTGACTATGGACTAGCCAGAATAGGGGTCGCAATCGGTAACACGGTTGTCAAGGATAGCCGCCCTCTAACCATTATTCATTGGAAGAAAAACCAAGAAAAGTGGAAGCAAATTACGCAGATCATGGAAGATTGGAAGCCGGCGTTGGTGGTTGTCGGTGTTCCTCGTCATAAGGACGGCGCTCCTAACTCAATGACCCCTGTCTGTGAAAACTTTGCTAATCAAATCAACGGACGGTTCAATGTATATGTGGCAAGAGTGGATGAACGCTTTTCCTCAGTTGAGGTAGAGGAGGGCACAGATGACTACATTGACGATCTTGCCGCTCAGGTCATTCTGGAACAGTGGTTTAGAGAAAATTTTATCGATAACGTAAATTAAAAAATCATGAGAATTTTGGTTGGTGTTTTCCGTATGGTTTCGCTTCTTACCTATTCTCTGTGGGTTTTGTTTGTTGCTTATACAAAATTCCAGAGGGTTGACAAGAAAGAACAAGGCCGGATGATTAAAGAATACAACCGCCGCATTTTGGCGATGGCAGGTGTAAAAACGGCTTATACAGGCAGTCTTCCGAAAAGTATGCTGGAATACGGCCTAACCGAGGAAGCCCCGGGAGAAATTATCGTTTCTAACCATATTTCCTGGGTAGATATCTTCTCGTTGGATTCTGCCGTTGCAAGTCGTTTTGTGGCCAAAGCAGAAATTGCCAACTGGCCGATTTTCGGAAGGATTGCTCAGGCTATCGGCACACTCTTTATTAATCGTTCTTCTAAGAGAGCGATTCTTCAGATTAATACGGACATTCAAGAAGCTTTGCAAAGAAAAGAGGTCGTAGCTCTTTTTGCTGAGGGAACTACTACATTCGGAAATTCATTGCTTCCCCTGAAATCCAATTTCTTGGCTCCTGCTGTCAAAGCGGGTGCAGTTGTACAGCCAATGGTTCTGGTCTATACAAGTGAGGGTGTTCCGACAACTAAAGTCGCCTTCTGCGGAGATGTGACCCTTATGGGATCTCTTTGGAACGTTGTGACGACAAAAGATGTTGTTGCAACAGCCCATTTTTTAGAGCCAATTGACACTAAAGGCCTTGACCGTCATCAGGTTGGCAAAATTTGCGAGGAAAGAATGCGCGAAGAGCTTAGACGTATTTGGGGAGACTGTTTCTTAGAACATGACCCCAACGAAGCGAATGCTCTTTCCAAAGCAATAGGCCATTCCTAGAAAACTTCTAGCCTATGACCAAAGGTCTAAAGAGTTTAAAATCAGACAAACCTTTGTTAACCCAAAATTAAAGACAATGAAACCTGTAAGAAAAGCGATTTTCCCCGTTGCTGGTCTCGGTACTAGATTTCTTCCTGCAACTAAGGCTATGCCGAAAGAAATGCTTCCCGTAGTGGATAAGCCTCTTATTCAATATGCCGTTGAAGAAGCTGCTAAGGCAGGCATCACCGATATGATCTTTATTACCGGCCGTCATAAACGTGCTATTGAAGATCACTTCGACAGTGCTCCTGAATTAGAAAGAGATTTGGAAGTTAAAGGCAAGACGGCTCTTCTGAAGACCCTAAGAGATATTGTTCCTTCAGGAATCAATTTCATCTTTATCCGTCAGCCTGAACCTCTGGGCCTCGGCCATGCCGTGCTTTGCGGTGAACCGGTAATCGGCAACGAACCGTTTGCTGTCATTCTTGCCGATGACTTGATTGATTCTAAGAAGCCGGTTATTGAGCAGTTAATGAAGACTCGTGAAGATAAGGGCGGCGGCAGCGTTTTAGCCGTTCAGGTCGTTCCTCGCGAAAAAACCAAGGATTACGGTATCGTGAAGGTTGCGGAAAAGGGCGACTTGACTAAGGTTGAGTCCATCATCGAAAAGCCGGATCCTGATAAAGCCCCGTCCACCTTGGCTGTTATCGGCAGATATATTCTTGAGCCGGAAATCTTTGATAGCCTCAAGAAAATTCCTAAGGGAGCAGGCGGTGAAATACAATTAACTGACGCAATTGCCAGAGAATTGGAAAAGAAGAATACCTATGTTTGCTCTTACGAAGGTGAAAGATTTGACTGCGGCTCCAAGCAAGGATTTTTGAATGCCACAGTTCATTTCGCAAGAAAAGACGGCTATAAGATCGCGTAAGAAATCTTGAGAAAAAAGAAAGCGGCACGCTCGATTATGCTCGGCAAGCCGCTTTTTCTTTGGTCTCGGCCAATGGATCTTGAGATATATAAGCTCGTCTATTTTGCTTCCGCGGAAGTCTGACGAACTTTCTTTAATAACTTTGTGGTACTTCTGTCATGTTCAAAGGCGACCGTTACAACCTCTCCACCGTAAGAATGGACAATTTCAGCTTCGGGAAGATCTTCAATCTTATAGTCGCCGCCTTTTACATAAATGTCTGGTTTTGCCCGACGAACAGCTTCCAACGGAACTTTATCCGGAAATATCACCACTAAATCAACACTCTCCAAGGCGGCAAGAACAGCAGCTCGATCTGCCTCCGTATTGATGGGTCTGTCGTCTCCTTTGCCAAGCATTTTGACGGATTTATCGCTGTTGACAGCAACCACAAGACTTTTTCCTAATGATTTGGCTTGGGCAAGATAAGTGACATGGCCTCGGTGCAGAATATCGAAAACGCCGTTGGTAAGAACGACGGGTTTAGGAAGCTTGCCTACCGCTTCAGCCAAGTTTTCCATCGTTGTAATTTTTTGTTCAAAGCTTGGGGGAGGAAGATGAGTGGTCATAATCGTTCAGCAGCCTCTAAAAGATTTTTAGCGGTTTGGGTGCAGCAATCCTGCTTGTCAAAGGGTTTATATCCGTCGCTTTGCACCAAGATGCGGGTCGGTATGCCGGCGCGCATCGCAGCGGTCATGTCGCTGTTTTTGTCACCGATAAAGATGCTCTGCGTCATGTCGATGTTGAGATCTTCCTGAGCAGCCAGAAGCATACCGGGTTCCGGCTTTCGGCAGCTGCACTCTTGCAGATAAGGAGCAAAAGCCTTTTCCGGATGGTGAGGACAAAAATAAACGGCCAGTAAGGGTGTGTTTTGATTAGCCAATACTCCTTCAAGCCAGCAGCATAATTTTTTGAATTCAAAAACGGTATATTTCTCTCGTCCGATACCGCTTTGATTGGTGATGAGCACGGGTGCATATCCTTTTTCGACTAACACCCGAATGCCCTCTAATGCGCCTTCAACAAAATCAAAATGCTCTTTCTTGCTGACATAGGCGTAATCGATGTTGATTACGCCGTCCCGATCAAGAAATGCGGCTTTGATCGGGGTTGGCGCTTTTCTGGAAAATAGAAATTTATAAACCATCGGCCGTTTATGGATACTTCTTAAGAAGCTCAAGCATGTAGGCTTTTGTGCCTTCTTGAACGGTCTTAAAGGGCTTATCGTAGCCTGCGGCTCTCAAATGAGTTAAATCGGCTTGAGTAAAGGCCTGATATTTCCCGACAAGAGCTTGAGGGAACGGAATGTATTCGATGAAGTCATGGGCGACGGCATCTTCCAAGGTTAAGGCCTCTTTGCCTTCTTGTTCTCTCAAAGTGTTGACGACGGTCAATGCAACGTCATTGAAAGGTTGAGCATGTCCCGTTCCGCAGTTGTAAATGCCGGTGATGGATTTGTCTAAGCAGAACATATTGACGTCTATTACGTCGTCAATATAGACGAAGTCGCGTTTCTGGTCGCCGTTGGCATAGCCGAGACAGCCTTCGAACAGTTTGACTTTACCGTCCTTTCTGAATTGATGGTATTGATGGAAAGCAACGGAAGCCATACGGCCTTTGTGCTGTTCCATACGGCCGTACACATTGAAGTAACGAAGACCTGCAACCGGGGCTGTTAGGCCTTTCTGCATTTCTCTGCGAAGAACTTGGTCGAAGAGGTACTTGGAGTAGCCGTAAACGTTTAACGGTTTTTCATAGGCTACATCTTCTACGAACACGGACGATGCACCGTAAGTTGCAGCCGAAGAAGCATAGAAGAACGGGATTTTCTTAGCCTGACACCAGTTAAACAATTCCAAGGTGTAGCGGTAATTATTTTCCATCATGTAATGGCCGTCTAACTCCATGGTATCGGAGCAGGCGCCTTGGTGGAAAATGGCTTCAGGAGCGGCGATTTCGCCTTTTTTGACCAAGTCAATAAAGACTCTCTTGTCCAAGTAGTCGGCGATTACGGTATCGGCTAAGTTAGTGAATTTGTCGGACTTAGTCAGGTTGTCCACGGCAAGAATATCGGTAATGCCACGCTGGTTGAGTCCTCGGACAATGTTGGCGCCGATAAAACCGGCTGCCCCTGTAACAATAAAACTCATGATTAATTCCTTTAGTTAATTATTGTTTGCCAAATAATTCTTCGAAGGTGACGGTAGCAGTTCCTAATTTTCCAACAACAATACTGCCGGCCCTGTTAGAAACGGTGACTGCCGTGCGCCAGTCGTACCCGGCGGCAAGCATCACGCCGAGTACTGAAATAACGGTATCTCCTGCACCCGACACATCAAAAACTTCCCTAGCCTGGGCCGGAACGCTCCAGCTGCCGTCTTCGTCAAACAGCGTCATTCCTTCCTCACTTCTAGTCAGCAGAAGATTTTCGAGCTTGAGCTCCTCTCTCAAGTTTTGAGCTCGGTTGTGCAAGTCTTCTTCATCACGCCATTGGCCGACGACTTGGGCAAGCTCACTTCTGTTCGGAGTGATGCAGGTTGCATATTTGTAGCGCGAGTAATCATCACCTTTCGGATCAATGAGAATTGGTTTTCCGAAAGTTCTTCCTTGCTCAATGATTTTCGCGATTCTGTCCAGGCCGCCTTTGCCGTAGTCAGACAAGATGACGGCGTCATGATCCGGAAGCAGAGAGGCGAAACGGGACTCGTGCATGTCGAGAGCTAATCCCTGAACCTGTGACTCGAAATCCGTACGGAGCATCTGTTGATTTCGGGCGAGGATTCTGAGCTTGACTGTGGTTGTGCTGTTGGGATCCTTATAGAGACACGGACGGACGTTGCTTTTTTCCAAAAGCTCCATCAATACGTTGCCCGCTTCATCATCTCCAATGACGGCTAATAAGGAAGTAAGTGAACCGAGGCTGGCCGAGTTTCTAGCTACGTTAGCCGCTCCGCCGAGACGATCTTCTCTTCTTGTTACTTTAACTACGGGAACGGGGGCTTCAGGAGAGATGCGGGATGCATCTCCGAACCAATAACGGTCCAGCATTGCATCTCCAACCACAAGGATGGATGCCGCTTCGATTGTCTTCTTATTAATATTTTCTAATTCCATATGTTCGGACCTTCTAAGTTGGATTGATTTTACGCTTACACGCTCCAACACAAAAATAAGATGTTTTTTTGCCCGAGAAAAATGTCACAGAATTTTGTGATTTTTAACATATTTTCTGCAAACCTCCTCCTTCTATGGGCTCTTCTCGAGCTAAATGTTTCTAAATTGTCTCTAAATCATTAAAATGACGCGAAGTAACTATTAGGAGGACGGATTGATGACAGCGATCTCACAATCCATATTTAAGGCCTACGATATTCGAGGCATTGTTGATAAAACTTTAACTGAAGATGTTTGTTTTTTAGTTGGCCAAGCCCTCGGAACAAAAGCAAGAGAAAAGGGGGTCAGCCACATTTGCGTAGGAAGAGACGGACGCTTGAGCGGGCCTAGACTTCAATGTGCTTTGATGCGCGGCATTCGAGAAGCGGGCATTGGTGTCTATGATATCGGCGCAGTTCCTACACCCGTCCTTTATTTCAGTACGGTCTATTTAAAAACAGGAAGCGGCGTTGCTGTTACCGGCAGCCACAATCCTCCTGTCTATAACGGACTGAAGATGATGCTAGCCGGCGAAACTTTGTACGGAGAAACTATTCAGGATCTCTACAAGGCTATTGTGGCAGACAAACTCTATACAGCAGAAGAAAAAGGAAGCTACGAAAAAGTCGACGTGCTCCCGGCCTACATGAAGTCCATCACCGATGATGTGAAGTTTTCCCGTCCTATTAAAATAGCCATTGACGCAGGCAACGGCATTGCCGGCCCGACTGCGGCAGCTTTATTCAAAACACTAGGTGCGGAAGTTGAAGAGCTCTACACCAATGTTGACGGCAATTTCCCTAACCACCATCCGGATCCTTCCAAACCGGCTAATTTGCAAGATTTGATCAAGGCTCTCAAAGAAGGCGACTCCGAAGTCGGTTTGGCTTTTGACGGCGACGGCGATCGTCTGGGCGTGGTAACTAAAGACGGTGAAATTATTTATCCGGATCGCCAGGCAATGCTTTTTGCAGGCGATATTCTTTCCAAGCGTCCGGGCGCCACTATTGTTTACGACGTCAAGTGCACCAGAAACATCAAGCCGTTCGTTGAGTCCAGAGGCGGTAAAGCCGTGATGTCCCGCACCGGACACTCCTTGATTAAAGCAAAGATGAAAGAGGTCAATGCGGATTTCGCCGGTGAAATGAGCGGACATATTTTCTTCCATGATCGCTGGCCCGGATTTGATGACGGGGTCTATGCCGGTACCCGCATGATTGAAATTCTGACTCGCTTTGCCGATGCAAATGAGCCGCTGAAGAATCTTCCTAATGCTGTAAGCACACCGGAATTACAGATTCCGACAGCTGAAGGAGAAAATTTCGAATTGGTCGAAAAAATTAAGCAAAATGCTAAGTTTGAGGATGCCAAAGATATCATCACCATCGACGGCATCAGAGTTGAATGGGATGATGGATTCGCATTAGCCCGTCCTTCCAATACCACTCCCGTCGTTGTTTTGCGCTTTGAAGCAGACAGCGAAGACGCCCTTAAGAGAATCCAGCAGAGATTTAAAGACGAGATTTTGAGAGTAGAACCGAATGCCAGAATTCCTTTCTAAGACCCAGGCCGGATTGGCCGAAATTTCAGCTTACAGTGACGAATACGAGAAAAATCCTCCGAAGCTTCTCGGCGGCAACCATACGTTGGAAGCCTGCGGAGTAAAGGTCGATATTTCCCGGCAGCGCTTAAATGAAGACGAATTAAAGCATTTATACCGTATTGCGGAAGACGTTCATCTGGTTGAGCGTCATCGCAATATGATGCAGGGTAAGCAAGTTAATTCTTCAGAAAAACGTGCCGCACTGCATACGCTTTTAAGAGATCCGGAGTCTTCTCTGCCGCAGGCTGAAGCTGTCCGCAAGAATCTTGATGAGATGCGTAAATTTGCTTATGAAATCCGTCAAGGTTTATGGAGAGGCACTACAGGGCAAAGAATTACCGATGTCATTAATGTCGGTATCGGCGGTTCTTTCGCAGGTCCTCACTTTGTCTACGATGCCTGCCAGGACATGAACACTTCCTCAATTGCCGTTCACTGGGTGAGTAACGTTGACGGCTGGGTGTTGGTCAATCTTCTCTCTAAGCTGTCCGCCAGCACTACGTTGGTTATTGTTTCCAGTAAGAGTTTCGGCACGGCTGAAACTTTGCTGAACGCAGAAACCATCCGCAACTGGTTTATTCAGCAGGGCATTGAAGGGGAAGAACTTTGCAAGCACTTTGTGGTTGTCTCTTCCAATGAAAAAGCCGGAGAAAAAATCGGGGTGCCTTGCGCAAGACGTTTCCCTATCTGGGATTGGGTCGGCGGACGCTTCTCTGTTTGGAGCGCAACAGGCCTGCCTCTGATGATTGCTTTAGGTCCGACACACTTTGATGAATTCCTTCGCGGGGCGCATCAAATGGATATGCATTCCATTGAAAGTGAACCTGAAAAGAACCTCCCTTTGACTTTGGCTTTACTCAGTATCTGGAACTCTATTGCGTTAAATGCCGGGACTTTATGCTTCCTTCCTTATGAGCATCGTCTGCGCCACATGATTCAATGGCTTCAGCAGCTGCAGATGGAGAGCTTGGGCAAGAGCCGTCTAACGAACGGCGAACTGACCTTTTTCCCTACAGGCCGTATTGTTTGGGGCGGTTTAGGCAATGATGCCCAGCATACATTCTTCCAATGTCTGAGACAGGGCGTTGCCAGAACGGCTATCGACATTCTTTGGGCGGACAGACCTGCTCACAGTCTTACCGTTCATCATGACTTCCTTTTGGCTAATGCCAAGGCTCAGGCCAATGTTTTAGTGACCGAAGACGATGATTCTTTGGCCATGAACACGGTCAACGTCATTCGAGTTAGAGACATCAGCCCATACTCCTTAGGAGCTTTAATGGCTATGTACGAACACAAGACTACGATGCTCGGCAACTTGTTCGGCATCAACCCGTTCGATCAGCCCGGAGTCGAGTTGGGTAAACGGCTTGCCCGCGACATCATGAACGAAGAGCAGTAAGCGTAATATTGATGCATTCTCGTTGAAAAAGGCGGGAGTGCATTTTTTTTCACAAAAGGCGTCCCTTGAATATATTGATCGTAAAGACCTCCTCAATGGGAGACGTAGTCCATGCTCTTCCCGTATTGGCGGATATCCGAAAAAATATCCGCGGAGTGAGGATTGATTGGCTTGTAGAAGAGCCGTTTGCAGATATTGTCCGTCATACGCCCCTTGTCGATGAGACCATTATTTGCAACGTGAGGAAATGGAGAAAGTCTATTTTCTCCAAACAAACTCGAGAAGAAATCCAAGCCTTAAAAAAGAGACTTCAGGAAAAAAAATATGATCTTGTCATTGATCTGCAAGGCTTAATCAAAAGTGCGGTAGTCGGAAAACTCGCGAAGTCGCCGATGGCCGGGTACGATAGAGCCTCGATTAAGGAGGCGGCAGCTTCCTGGATGTACGACAAGACTTACCCGGTTTCCAAGAAGCTCTCGGCCGTTGAAAGATGCCGGCAGCTAACTGCTCAAGCCCTTGATTATGTCATGCCGGATACGGCACCGGTTTTCGATTTCTTATTCTCATCGGAGAAGGTTGAAAACAAGCAGGCGATTTTCTTTGTGAATACGAGCCGCAAAACGAAGCTCTGGCCCGAAAACTACTGGATTGAACTCGGAAGACTTCTGACCGATGAGGGATGGAAAGTCTTCTTTGCTTGGGCAAGTCCCGAAGAAAAAGAACGCGTAGAAAAAATAAAAAATGCAATCGGTCAGGAAGCATTCGTTCTTGCACGCATGAAAATCGGAGAGCTAATGAAATTTACGGCAACCTGCGAGCTTGTGGTCGGGGTAGATACCGGAATGACTCATCTGGGATCCGCAATGGGGCTTCCTACAGTTGGCATTTTCAGAGACTACCCGATCGAGTTAGTGCCTTTGATGGGCGAGGGTAAAAAATGTGCATTGGGCGGCGTGGACGCCTGTCCTGAAGTTAAAGAAGTCTATGACGCTGTTAAAGAGGTTCTCTCATGAATCCGATAAGGCCTATTTACAGCAGCCTTTTGTACGCTGCCTGTCCGTTGGCGATGTTATATCTTCTTAAGAGGGCCAGAAAACAGCCCGAATATAAGCTGCATTGGTCAGAAAGATTTGGATTGGCTTCTTATCCCAAACCAAAGAGTTCGCGTGTGAGAATTATGATCCACGCAGTATCGGTCGGAGAAACAAGAGCTACGGAAACTCTTGTCGAGGCGATTTTAAAGAAATGGCCGCAAGTCGATATTATCTATACGCACATGACGCCTACCGGCCGAGAAGTCGGAGAGAAGATTGCCCGTCGCTATGGAGACAGAATCACTCAAAGTTATTTGCCGTATGACACCCCGTTTGCGGTGAAAAGATTCCTTCAGCAAGTTAGGCCCTCCCTCATCATCATGATAGAGACCGAAGTCTGGCCTAATTTGACTTTTTATGCGAAGAAAAAAGGCATTCCTTTAATTTTGGCCAACGCACGGCTTTCGGAAAGGTCGCTGAAAAAGGGAAAGAAGGTTCGTGCCTTAATAAAGCCCGCCATGCAGCGCTTAGATATTACGTTGGCTCAGTCCGAAGCCGATGCTGAGCGTCTTAGAGAAGCCGGTTGCGATCCTGTCGTGGTTCTCGGCAATTTAAAGTTTGATTTCACGCCTAACCTTCCTCAGCTTCGTACTGCAATCGAACTGCGTAAGCTTTTGCAAAGGCCGCTGGTTTTATTTGCCAGTACCAGGGAAGGGGAAGAGGAAAGGTTTGTGAAGCTTATTGAGAAGCTGGAAAAAGAAGGAAAAGGGCCTAAACCGTTGTGGCTGATTGTTCCTCGTCATCCTCAGAGATTCGAACAGGTCAGAAAATTAATCGAAGATCATGGACTGACGGTTGCAAAGCGAAGTAACGTCCGTGATTGGAGGACGGTTTTCGGTGCAAATGGTCCGCAAGTAATCCTTGGCGACAGCATGGGTGAGATGAACTTCTACTATGCACTGGCCGATGTTGCCGTAATGGGAGGCAGTTTCGGACCATATGGGTCTCAAAGCGTTATCGAACCGTGCGGCATTGGGGTGCCTCTTATTGTGGGTCCGAGCATATTTAATTTCCAAACGGCCATTGAAGAAGGAAAAAACGAGGGTGCACTTCTTCAGGTCAAAGATGAAGAAGACGCCATGAGGGCTGTTGAAGAGTTATTAGAAGACAAGGCAAAACGAGAGGCTTTGTCTAAACAGGCCCTGTTATTCTCAGAAAAGAAAAGAGGCGCTACTAAGAAAACGATGGCTGTTATTGACGAAATTTTAGGCGGAGGTGAAGAAGATGAAGCATAAGTGCCCGAATGTAGTATCGATTGCAGGAGTTGATCCCTCGGGAGGTGCAGGAATTTTGGCTGATATTAAAACTATCAGTGCGCAGAATGCTTATGCCTGCGGAGTTGTCACGGCTCTGACAGCACAAAACACAGTTGGTGTAACGGCGGTATTTCCTATTCCGGTGGACATGGTTGCAAAACAGATTGATACTCTCTTTGAAGATGTTGCAATCGATTCCGTCAAAATTGGAATGCTTTTCGATTCTGAGCTTATTAAAACCGTAGCCGAAGGCTTAGAAAAATGGAATCCGCGTTACATTGTTCTAGATCCGGTGATGGTTGCTAAGAGCGGAGATCCTTTACTTCAGCAAGAAGCCATTGCGGCTTTGCGCGAATATCTCCTTCCGATTTCTACAGTCATCACTCCGAATCTTCCTGAAGCTCAGATTTTGTTGGGTTGGAAAGGAGAAATAGATTCCGATGAAAAGATGGAAGAAGCCTGCCGCTTATTGTGGAAACTGAAGGGCTCTCACGGCTATGTTTTCTTGAAAGGAGGGCACCGAGAAAATACCAAGACAGCTGAAGACTTCCTATTTGACGGTAAAAAGTTCACTAAGTTTTCTTCTAAACGGATTGCCACAAAGAATACTCATGGTACCGGTTGTGCTTTGTCATCGGCCATTGCGGCTCTTCTTCCTCAGACGAAGACGGTAAAAACCGCGATGAAAAAAGCGAAGAAATTTATGGATAAAGCCATTGAAGGTTCTGATGACCTAATAGTTGGCCACGGTCACGGTCCGATTAAACACTTTTATAAATACTGGAAATAGGTAGAAGGTTACATAAATTTACACTTGCGAAATTAGAAAGTTCAAAAAAGGCTTGCATAAATAAAAGTGTTCCTGTAATATTCACGTCTCTGGCGAATTAGCTCAGTTGGTTAGAGCAGAGGAATCATAATCCTTGTGTCCGGGGTTCAAGTCCCTGATTCGCCACCAAGATACCACCCGCAGTTCAAAATATTGGATTGCGGGTTTTTCGTTTTCCAGCCGTTTATATCAATCCTGATTTAATTAGCACGCAAAATATTTCCTTGATATCCGGAATCGGAATTTCTTTTTGATGGCACCAATTTTGGAAATGAAAAAGACCGCTTTTATAAGCGGTCTCGGAACCAAGGAGAATTTATCGACTCGCGAAAGTATTAATAATTGGTGAGAAGTTCAATTCCGTCAGCCAGATTGCCGGAGAAGATTCTGTCCTTTTCTACGAAAGGAACTTTGCTTCTATACGCGTCATATAACTTTTGTGTGGCCGAAGCCAACTTAACTTCTTGCTGTTCTTTGCGTAAGTCAACAGCTTGTGCAGCATGAAGAAGTTCCATTGAGTACAGTGCCAACATGTTTTCGGCTGATCGGTTAAGTCTTTCTGCAACTCTGGGAAGGTTAGAGGCCGAGTCTTCAATATTGCCTTCAACCGGAGCTCCATCGAGAGATACTGGATTGGCTAAATCAACATTTTCTGCGTAGATCGAAACCATGGTGTCTTCGGTGGCACCGAAATTATGGCCGTTCTGATTGGTTTTCGCCGTTAAGTAGCGCGGGAGTCCCGAGAAACGATCTTCATCAAGACGAATAGTTCTCTGCATGCAGTTATGAGCAAGATGTCCGAGAGCGATTGCGCTTTTTTGAGCCGCAATTGCAATTGAAAGCGGTTCAAAATTTGCAGAAGGAATAATTGCGCCTTTGAGACCATTTCCTTTCACAAAATATTGTGCGACTTGTGAGGCTTCGGAATCCTCCGGAGAGGCGTTCAAAATAACTCCCGGATTGTCATCTGAAGAATTGATCTGAACATCAATCAGCTCATCGAGTTCTTTCAAGGATTTGAGCACTTCAGAGTAGGTATAGACGGTAGTGCGGAAGCTGAGAGGATCCTGCAAATTGCGCTTGGCGTTTTTGTCCCAGAGGTAAGAACCTTTTAAAGCGGCTCTGAAATCTTGAGCAGCTTCTTGAAGTCCGGGCAACGGGTGGGAGTTTACAGATTGGACAAGGAAAGGAGCAACATTGCCGTTCATTCCTTCCAATGTCAGGCCGAAAACGGTTGGTGTAACTTTAACGACTTGGCGTAATGTCTTAACGGCATTCATAGTCAAAGCCATACCAATGGAATTGTTGGAGAGAATGCCTAAACCGTCTTTGCCCTGCGGTACCAAAGGTTGGATCTGAGCATTCTTTAATGCGTCGGCGGCTGGAAGTTCTTTTCCGTCGACAATAACTTTCCATTCTCCCATCATTGTTGCGCCGATGTGAGAGGCAAGCGTGATGTCAGCATCTCCAATGGAACCGCGCGCCGGAACTACCGGTGTAATGCCTTTGTTCAGAAAAGCTGCATAAAGCTCTGCAACATACGGCTGAACACCGGCTCTGCCTGTCAGCAATGTATTCAATCGAATAACCATCGAAAGTCTGACTAGCTTCGGATCTAAGGCAGGGCCGAAACCGACGGAGTGAGAACGGAGGATGTTTCTGTTGAATTCCGTGCTGGCTTGTTTAGCTTCTTCTGTCAGTTCGCCTTTAGCGTCAAAAAGATGATGGTCTTTATTGAGGCCGACGCCAACTGTTAAGCCGTAAATTTCAGCGCCTTGTCTGGCCGCTTCATTAACGAGATTAAAGGAGTCAGTCAGATGTTTCATTGCTTTGGCATCAATTTTGACCTCTTCTCCATTTGCGACAGACCAGGCTTGGTCCTGCGTAAGAGAAGAACCTGTCAAAGTAACGGCAGCAAGAGAGGCGGAAGACATAAAAACCAAACCAAGAGAAAAAGCCAATTTACGTAGTTGCATTGTACTGTTCCTTGAGTGAATGAGGATTTAGGAAAAATTTGATGTGAAAATCATAAAATAAAAACCAACTAATCGGTTTGTTTTTAAGCAACATATCCCCATTAGTAAAAGTACTGGTTCGTAAAATAAATTATTTAAAAACAAAAAGATAATAAATTAGTTATGATACAAAATAAGTGTTTTTACTTACTACGCTAAAAATAAAATATACCGAATAGTCGGTTTTTGAATATAATTCGTTTTGTCACAATTCACTCACAAATTGAGAGCTTCGTATGAACTACAAATCCACCATTCTTGCAGCAGCTACTGCTTTAGTATTCGGTACAGTTTCTTTCCAAGCTTTTGCCGCCCCGGTCACAACTGAAGGAACAGGCGTAGGTAAACATGGGGACGTTACCGTTGCCGTCACCTTTGATAACGGCAAAATCCAAGACATTAAGGTTTTAAAAGAAAAGGAAAACCCGGTTCTTGCTCAGAAGGTTTACAAAGATCTGCGCTCTGACATCATCGCTTCTAACTCCACTGATTTAGATGACATTTCCGGAGCTACTTTCTCTTCTAAAGGTTTGAAACAGGCTGTTGAAGATGCCGCTAAGAATGCTGGTATTAAGTTGTCTAAAGGTGATAAGAAAGCTATCAAGAAAGTAGAAAAGGCATTGCCTAAAGTTAATAACTACGACGTTGTGGTAGTCGGTGCAGGCGGTGCTGGTTTCTCTGCCGCTATTACCGCTAAGAACGCAGGTGCCAATGTAGTTCTTTTGGAAAAAATGCCGGCTGTCGGTGGAAACTCTCTTATTTCCGGTGCTGAAATGAATGTGGCTAAGAACTGGGTCCAGCCAAAACTCGGCATCAATGACGACTCTCCTGAGCTTCATGCTCAAGATACCTTCAAAGGCGGCGATCAGAAGGGTGATATGAAGGTTATCAACGTCATGACACATAACGCTCTTGATGCCGCTAAGTGGTGTAAGGACTACATCGGCGTTAATTTCGAGCCTGATAATCTTTTCTTCTTCGGCGGCCACAGCCGCAAACGCGCATTGATTCCTGAAGGCCATACAGGAACGGAATTCATTTCTAAGTTCATGCACAAGGCAGAAGAACTCGGTATTCCTGTAATTACTAATATGAAGATGGTTGACCTCATCAAAAACGCAGAAGGCAGAGTTGTCGGCGTTAAGGCTGAGATGAACGGTCAGGAATACACATTTAATGCTAAGGGTGGTGTTGTCTTAGCTACCGGCGGCTTCGGTGCTAATGCCCAAATGGTTAAGAAGTACAATCCGAAGATTGATGAACGCTTCAAGACTACGGATGCTCCGGGATCTACAGGCGAAGCTCTTTATATGGCCGAAAAAGCCGGTGCACAGTTGGTCAATATGGGATATATCCAAACCTATCCTATTTGCGACCCGATTTCCGGTGTGATTGAATTGATCGCTGATGCACGCTTTGACGGTGCTTTGATGCTGAATCAGGACGCTAAGCGCTTCGTTGAAGAACTTGACCGCCGTGACGTTCTTTCTCATGCTATCCTGAAACAGCCGGGAGGCTATTGCTGGGTTCTCTGGAACGACAACATCGGCAAGATTTCCAATACTGTTAAGACTCACACTAACGAATATGAAGCCTTTACAAAACAAGGCATCATGAAGACTTGTGAAGATTTGAAGTGCATCGCTGACTTTACAAAGATGCCGTACGACCAGCTTGTTAAGACAATTGACAGAGTCAACACCATGACAGGTAAAGGCAATGATAAGGACTTCAATCACAGAAGCGGTCTGATGGATATGAGCCAAGGTAAGTACTATGTTATCAAGGCAGTTCCTTCTACTCACCACACCATGGGCGGAATCCGAATCAATGAAAAGGCCCAGGCTTTGACAGCTGACGGTAAAGTTATACCTGGTCTTTGGGCAGCCGGCGAAGTTACGGGTGTTACTCACGGTACTAACCGTTTAGGCGGTAATGCTTATACCGATATCATCGTTTTCGGACGAATTGCAGGTCAAGCAGCAGCCCAGGCAGCCAAGTAATAAATAAGTTCCAATAAGGATCTTTACTGAAAGGGAGGGCTTAACGCTCTCTCTTTTTTATCAGACCGACCCGTAAAACACCGTCCTTTAGGACGGTGATATAAGGGTCGAATATAATAATTTTTTCAGTCAGGCGTATTCTGTTGTTCAATGTACTGTTTGATAATAGAAATAGGTGCACCCCCACAACTTGCAGCAAAATAAGAAGGAGCCCAGAGAGCATCCCCCCATAACAGGCTACGAATGGAAGGATATTTCTTTTTTCGAATAAGACGGCTTGATACTCCTTTCAGAGAATTGACTGAACGAGATATAGAGACTTTAGGTGGGTAAGTAATTAACAAATGAACGTGATATTTTTCGCCATCAAACTCTACTAAGTCAGCTTCAAAATCATTACAAACTGAGGGAAAAATTATTTTCAGTGCGTCCAATATCTGTTTGGTAAATACGTATCGTGTGTACTTAGTGGCAAAGACCAAATGAATATGCAAATTCAAAAGACATTACCTGTCGTATCTGATATTAGTATCTAAGTCCATGACCAAATTTTAATTTGCCAAGGAAGTCAGGAAACAAAGATGCAGATAAGACGAGCTTTTAGATTTGAATTGTGCCCTAGTGGTGCCCAAGCTCGTTTGATGAGCCAATTTGCCGGTTCCTGTCGCTATGTCTATAACAGAACTTTAGCCACAGAAAAGTCACTTTACGGCAAAGATAAAGCACATCGGTTCAACTATGTAGAGTGGGCCAACCGTCTCGTTCTGTGGAAGAAAAAGCTCTCTTTTCTGAAAGACTGTCATTCTCAAGTCCTCCAACAAGCATTGAAAGATTTAGAGAAGGAATACAAGAATTTTTTTGCCAAGAGATCGAATTTTCCAAGGTTCAAAAAGAAATTTCAGCGTGATTCATTCCGATTCCCGCAGGGATTCAAAATAGATGAGGATAAACAAAGGATCTATTTGCCGAAAATAGGGACAGTCGGCTACAGAAAGAGCAGAAGCATCATTGGCAAACCAAAGAACATTACGGTATCTCGAGAAGGTCTAAAGTGGTTTGTT